>JASHTT010000535.1 GCA_030040415.1 Streptosporangiaceae bacterium
CCGCAAGCACGCCAGTGTGTTCGACGCGCCTGCGCTGCTGCCACACGCGGCCGGCTACCTGGTCGGAGCCGAGGTGTCGGTGCTGGAGCGGCTAACCCAGGACCCGGCACGGCCGTATGTGGTCGTGCTCGGCGGTGCGAAGCCATCGGACAAGCTGGGCGTGATCTCCAACCTGCTGGATAAGGCGGACCGGATCCTCATCGGCGGCGGCATGTCGTACACGTTCCTGAAGGCCAAGGGATACGAGGTCGGCAAGTCGCTGCTCGAGGCGGACATGGTCGACCAGGTCCGCGAGGTCATGAAGAAGGCAGCCGATCTCGGTGTCGAGCTTGTGCTACCGGTCGACCTGGTCGGCGCCGTGGCTTATGCGCCCGACGCCGAGCACGAGGTCTACCCGGTCACCGATTTCCCGGCCGACCGGGAGAGCCTGGATATGGGCCCGGCCACCAGGGAACTGTTCGCGGCCAAGCTGGCGGACGCCAAGACCGTCTTCTGGAACGGGCCGGTAGGGGTCTTTGAGTTCCCGGCGTTCGCGGCCGGAACCCGCTCCGTCGCGGAGGCGATCATCGCGGTCGACGGCCTGACCGTGGTCGGCGGCGGCGACTCGGCCGCGGCGGTTCGCCGCCTCGGGCTACCCGAGGAATTGTTCAGCCACATCTCCACCGGCGGCGGAGCCAGCCTGGAGTACCTGGAAGGCGAGACACTGCCCGGCCTGCAGGCCCTTGACCAGGCAGACCCGGCGTGACCGCTAAATTGGCGCGCAAGCCGCTCGTGGCCGGCAACTGGAAGATGCACAACAACCACTTCGAGGCCATCGCGCTCACCCAGAAGCTGGCGTTCGCGCTGAACGACAAGGACTTCTCGGCCTGTGACATCGCGATCATGCCCCCGTTCACGGCCCTGCGCAGCGTGCAGACCCTGGTCGAGGGGGACAGGCTGCAACTCGTCTACGGAGCGCAGGACGTCTCGCCGCACCCGGACGGCGCCTACACCGGGGACGTCTCGGCCCGGATGCTCGCAAAGCTCGGCTGCCAGTTCGTGCTGGCCGGGCATTCCGAACGGCGCCAGTACCACGGCGAGGACGACGCGCTGGTCAACGCCAAGGTGCAGGCGATCATCGGCGGCGGCATGACGCCGATCTTGTGTATTGGCGAGCCCTTGGCGGTCCGCCAAGCCGGGGAGCACCTCGAGTACACGCTCAGCCAGCTCGACGGCGGCCTGGCCGGTCTTACTGCGGAGCAGGTAGCCGGGCTCGTCGTGGCCTATGAGCCGGTTTGGGCGATCGGGACCGGCGAGGTAGCGACGCCGGCCGATGCTCAGGAGGTCTGCCAGGCCATCCGGGGCCGGATCTCGGCACTGCACGGGGCTGCAACGGCCGGGGAAGCGCGTATCCTGTATGGCGGGTCGGTGAAGGCCGGCAACATGGCAGCGATCATGGCTGAGCCGGACATCGACGGGGCGCTCGTCGGCGGTGCGAGCCTCGAAGCGGCCGAATTTGTGAAAATATGCCGGTATCGTGATCAGAGCGCGGCTGCCTGACCTTGGGTCTTTGTTGGCAGCCCGCCGGAGAGACGACCGGGCGAGAGTGAGAGACGAGAGACCGCAGTGAAGATCGCATTCTCCGTAATCCTGATCCTCACCAGCCTGCTCATGGTTCTGCTTGTCTTGCTGCACAAGGGCAAGGGTGGTGGCCTGTCCGATATGTTCGGCGGCGGCGTCTCGTCCTCGCTGGGCTCATCTTCGGTTGTCGAGCGGAACCTCGACCGGATCACGATTGCCACTGGCATCATCTGGTTCATCAGCATTGTCGTCCTGGGGATCCTGGACAAATGAGCGGAGGTCCGAGGGTTATCCCTCGGATCGCACTAACACGAGGTCGTCGGCGGCCAGCGGGCCGCCAGATCGGCACGTCTTGAGCAAGAGGTGAGCAGTGAGTAGTGGCAACGCCATTCGCGGCAGCCGGGTCGGGGCTGGGCCGATGGGTGAGGCGGAGCGCGGCGAGGCGGCACCCCGGGTCCGTGTCTCGTTCTGGTGCTGCAACAGGCACGAAACCGTGCCCAGCTTCGCCTCCGACGCCCCCGTCCCCGAGTACTGGGACTGCCCGCGCTGCGGCCTGCCGGCCGGCCAGGACGAGGCGAACCCCCCTGCCCCGCCACACGCTGAGCCCTACAAGACCCACCTCGCCTACGTCAAGGAACGGCGTAACGACACCGACGGGGCAGCGATCCTTGCCGAGGCGCTGGACCGGCTGCGCAAGGGTGCCTGACCGCCGGGCTCCCCGCCGTAGTAGTGCCGTACGACCCGCCGTCGCCTTTCGATACGCGTCCGGGATCGACAAGGCAGTTGCCTCGGCCCGGTCCAGGTCACCCGCCTCCGCCGCCGCCTGGGCCAGGCCAGCCAGCACCTGCACCTGCCGCTTCGGGTCCAGCGGCAGATCCGGCCTGGCCGGGCGGGGCACCCGTCCGACGATCCTGCCGATCCGGACCGAGCCCGTCTCCACCGGGTGGAACGGATCAGGCACGTCGGGGGCGTTCGCTGCCCGGCCAGGGGACTGACGCACACCAGCCCGCAACTCAGCACCACCCGAGCCGCAGATTCGGCCGCAGGCATGAGCCAGAGGTCATCGACTAAACGCGCCAGTCAGCACCACAGCCGGGCATGCCACCGTCGCACGCGATCCCGCAGAGCCACCTCCAGCGTTGCCGCTACCCGACGCCGCGGCGACCGTCGTCGCAGTGCTGGCCGCCGTTGTCTGGCGGCGGTCAGGGCGTGGCCGCGCCCAGGCCGGTCCCGGTCCGGTTCTCTTGTGTGACATCCAGCGCGCATCTGAGCGCGTCTTTCAATCGGCTAATGAAAGAGGGGGGAAAGTCCGAGATGGCCGCTGTGAAGGTTAAGACGTACAAGAGAACATCCCTTATGAAGATCCGTTCCATCATCATCGGCCTGCTGGCAGTCGGTGGACTCGTCCTGTGGGGGACGTCGGCCGCCAGTGCCAGCCCTGCTGTCGTAACCCATAGCACCGTGGCTATGGGCGCCATCAGCGACATCGCGTGCCCGACCAGCACGGAGTGCGTCGGCGTCGGACAAGACACATCAGGCCTCGACGCGCAGGCCGTCCTGATTCACTCGCCCGCCAACACCAAGCTCGGCCCGGTTCTCAAGAAGGTGCGAGTTAACGTCATCGCATGTGACAGCGCGACCACGTGCTTCGTCGGGAGCTTCCTCGGGACGTACAACACTCCCGAGCTGATGAAGCTGTCGGTTGCTACTGGCAAGATGACGGCTCTGGCCGAGATCCCGACGCCCAAGCTCCAGCAGGACCAGATCACTGGCGGAGCTTGTCAGGGCACCAAGGGATGCTGGTTCACCGGATGGCAGGGGGTGGAGCAAGGCGCACACGTGAGCCTTCTGATCCATCTGAGCCCAGCTGGCAAGATCCTGAAGGTCACGAAGGGGGCCAAGAACACTTCGCTGGACTCGATCTCCTGCCAGAACGACTCCACCTGCCTCGGCACGTTCTACAGCACGAGCAAGGGAGTCTTCTCGACCTACAAGCTCGTCAATGGCGTGATCAATCTCGCCGCGACGTTCCCGGCGAAGGCGGATATCCAGACCTTGTCCTGCTATGGCACAAAGCTGTGCGTGGCCATGGGCTACTTCAACGGGAGCTTCAAGAACTCCTACGTCGTGACCGTCAATCCGTCAACCGGGGCGGTTGGCAGCAAGCTTGTCGCGCTCAGCAAGTTCACCGGCTCCGGCCTGGACTGCTTTGATGCCACGCACTGCTCTGCTGTCGGCTTTGACACCGAGAAGACCGGTGCTATCGATTCCGCGAGCGTGCTGCTCACCCTGGTGAAAGGCGTCCTCAAGTCCAGCGAGAACACCGCCTACGTCTTCGACAGGGATCCGTTCCCAGCTGTCGGCTGCGCAGGCATAGCGTGCTATGCGGTCGGTGCTGACTCTACGACCACGGTTCAGTCCGTCGTGGCCAGGGTGGCAGGCGTAGTGTAATTCGAGCCCAGGGCGCGGCGGTCCGCTCCTTCAGCCGCCGCGCCGACGTTCTCGGCCTGATGCCATGCTCAAGACGTTCGCTCACAAGCCTAGAAGCGCGACGCCATCAGGTGGCGCACCGCAGAAAGTGGCGTGAAGGGGAGCACTGTCCTCGGCTGGGTGGTCACTGCGAAGTACAGCACCTAGGAGGCGCCGATCGGAGCCAGGCACCAGTCAGGCGGAGAGTAGCGGCAACGCCATTCGCGGCGGCCGGGTCGGGGCTGGGCCGATGGGTGAGGCGGAGCGCGGCGAGGCGGCACCCCGGGTCCGTGTCTCGTTCTGGTGCTGCAACAGGCACGAAACCGTGCCCAGCTTCGCCTCCGACGCCCCCGTCCCCGAGTACTGGGACTGCCCGCGCTGCGGCCTGCCGGC
>JASHTT010000536.1 GCA_030040415.1 Streptosporangiaceae bacterium
TGGCTGATCACGATCATGCTGATCTGCCGCTCGCGCACAAGTCCGGTCAGCAAGTCCAGGATCTGTGCCTGGACGATCACGTCGAGCGCGGTCGTCGGCTCGTCGGCGATGACGAGGTCGGGCTGGCAGGCAAGGGCCATCGCGATCGGCTGGCGGAGATCGGCCCATCGCGGCAGGTGCTCGCTGAGCCGCGGCACCCGTACACCGGCATCCTCGCCAGAGCGTTCCCGCGGATGGGTGACCAGGCATCCCGGATGGCGCCGGCCGGCCTCGCGGGCGAGCCGCCCGACCTGCGCGAAGAAGCCGCCGGCTGCCCGTTCGCGCCGCGCTGCCCTGAGGTGCTCCCGCAGTGCCGCGAGCGCGACGTGCAGCTATGGGCCGCGGGCCCGGAGCGCGAATCCGCCTGCATCAGGGTGCTCGATGAGTTCCGGCCGGAACCAAACGGCGCCGCGCTGGCGGATACGGCCAAGCCTCATGCTGCGCTCCCCGAGCCGGTGCGGAGCACGGACGAGGAGCCCGTGCTGGAGGCGCGCGGCCTGCGGGTGGTGTTCCCGCCGCGGGCTGGTCGCGGACCCGCGCGCGCCGTCGACGGGGTGAACCTGCAAATCGGGCGTGGTGAGATCGTCGCGCTGATCGGCGAGTCCGGCTGCGGCAAGTCGACGCTCGCGCGGGCCCTCGTCGGCCTCGTGACGCCCGCCGGAGGCGAGGTCCGGTACGCAGGCACGACCCTGCGGTACTCAGGCGCCGCGCTGCGCGAGCACCGCCGGCACGTCCAGCTCGTGCTGCAGGATCCGGCAGGAGCGCTGAACCCCAGGCAGACGGTGTTCGACGCGGTCGCCGAGGGACCCCGGCTGCACGGCATGCGGGCCGGCCTGACCGACCGGGTCAACGGGGCGCTCTCCCGGGCGGGCCTGCGGCCGCCCGGGCAGTTCGTCGGCCGCTACCCGCACGAACTGTCCGGTGGCCAGCAGCAGCGGGTGGTCATCGCAGGCGCGCTGGCACTTGACCCGTCGGTGATCGTCGCGGACGAGCCGGTGTCGTCGCTCGACGCCTCCGTCCGTGGCGAGATACTCAAGCTCGTGCTGAACCTCCGCGACCAGCTGTCGCTGGCTGCCCTGATCGTCAGCCACGACCTCGGCGTCGCCTGGAATATCGCCGACCGGGTCGCGGTCATGTACCTCGGGCGGATCGTCGAGGTCGGGCCGGTGAGCGAGGTGCTGCTTCGGCCGCGCCACCCGTACACAAAGGCGTTGCTCTCGGTGCTCCCGGACGGGAGCAACGACCGGCCGGGACGGGTTCTCGGCGGCGAGCCGCCGGACCCGACCAACATCCCGCCGGGCTGCCGGTTCCACCCGCGGTGCCCGCGGCTGGCGGCGCTGCCCGCGGGCGACGACCGGGCCGAATTGTGCCTGTCCACTCCGGTGCCGGTGCTCCCCGCCGCCGGCGACGACTCCGGCGAAGGCTCTGTGGCCGGGAGTCTGGTTGCCTGTCACCTCGCCGCGATCGACGTGGTCGAGGAGTCGTCCCTGGCCGGCCCTGGACAGCGCTTTTCCCAGGAAGCCCGGTGAAATACCAGTGAAAGACCGGTGAGCATCGGCGAGACGCCGGCGCGATCCCTGGCCCGGCCGCGCGCACTTCGGCTGGGCGACCGCGTCGCGGTGCTGTCAGCCAGCAGCCCGGCCGATCAGGCTGATCTGTCGGTGGGCCTGGAGGCGCTCCGGTTCGCCGGGCTAGAGCCAGTGCTCTATCCGAGCGCGCACGAGCGCGGCGGCACGCGGCACTACCTGGCCGGCGACGACAAGCTGCGGGCGGCCGACTTGTCGGCAGCACTAGCCGACCCAGCCGTGTCCGGGATTGCGTTCGCCACCGGCGGCTTCGGCGCCCAGCGCACGCTCGCGGCCATGGACTGGAACGAGGTGGCCGACCTGCGGCCGAAGGTGCTCGTCGGGTACTCCGACGTCACCGCGATCCTGGAGGCCGTCGCTGCCCGGCTGGGCTGGGCCAGCGTGCACGGCCCGATGGTCGCGTCCTCGGGTGAGGCAACGCACTACTCGTTCGGCTCGCTGCTGCGCACGCTGCTGCATCCGGAGATGGCCATGACGACGCACTACCCGCAGGCGGTAGCGCTGCGCGGCGGCACGGCGCGCGGCGTCACCCTAGGCGGCAACCTGACCATGCTGACCTCGTCGCTGGCGACCGACACATCGCTGCCGGCGCGTGGCGGCATCTTGCTGATCGAGGACAAGCAGGAGGAGCAGTACCGGATCGACCGGATGCTCACCCAACTGCGCCGCTCGGGCTACCTAGACGGGGTCGCCGGGATCATCTGCGGCACGTTCACCCGATGCGGCGAGCCGGACCAGATCCAGGAAGTACTCGCGGAGCGGCTCGGTGACCTCGGCGTTCCGCTGATCGCCTGGGCCGACGTCGGTCACGGCGGGCGCCAGCAGGCCTTCCCCATCGGCATCGCCGCCGAGCTTGACGCCGACGCCCGCACGCTGCGGCTGCTCGACCCACCGCTGGTCCCCGGTGACAGCGACGCGAGTGATCACGGCGCGGCCTGATCCCGTCTGCACAGGAGGCAACCGGTGCTCGATGTACTGATCGTGCGCGGAGAGGTACACGACGGCAGCGGCCGACCCCCGGAACCGGGCGACGTCGGCATCGTGGGCGACAAGATCGTTACGATCAGCCCGCCGGGCCGCCTGGGCGAACGCGACGCGGTACAGGTCATCGACGCCACCGGCAAGGTTGTGTGCCCGGGCTTCATCAACATCCTCAGCCACTCCTACTTCAGCATCCTGACCGACCCGCGGTCGCTGGGCGAACTGACCCAGGGCGTGACCACCGAGATCTTCGGCGAGGGCAGCTCGATGGGTCCGCTGACCCCGGCCATGCAGGCGGAGATGCAGGCCAGCAAGGACGGCGCCCGTTACGACGTGTGCTGGACGAGACTGTCCGAGTACCTGCACTACGTAGAGCAGCGCGGGACTTCCCAGAACGTCGCCTCGTTCGTCGGGGCCGGCACGATCCGGGCGAACGTCGTGGGCTACGCGCAGCGCCCGGCGACACCGGCGGAACTCGACCAGATGTGCGCGCTGGTCGCCGAGGAGATGGCCGACGGGGCACTCGGCATCGGCTCCTCGCTCATCTACCCGCCAGGTGCGTACGCGAGCACCGCGGAGCTCACCGCGCTGTGCGCCGCGGCGGCCAGTCGCGGCGGCCGCTACGCCTCGCACATCCGGGACGAAGGAGCCGGGCTGCTCGGCGCCATCGACGAGTTCCTCACCATCTGCCGGGAGGCCGGGCTGCCGGGCGAGCAGTGGCACCTCAAGGCTGCTGGCAACGACAACTGGGGGCTGATGGACGCGGCTATCGAGAAGCTGGAACAGGCTCGCGCGGCAGGGCAGCACGTCACCGCCGACGTCTATCCCTACACGGCCAGCTCGACCGGGCTGACTGTGATCATCCCCGACCGTTTTCACGAAGGAGGCGCCGCCGCGCTGTACGACCGGCTTGGCGACCCCAAGGTGCGCGGCCAGATCCGCGCGGAGATCGCCCAGACCCGCCGGTGGGGCGACGTCGCCAGCGCGGACGGCGTGCTGATCCTGCACGTGACGAACGAGGAGAACCGCAGGTTCCAGGGACGGACCCTCACACAGGTTGCCGCGGAGCGTGGCACGCACCCGGTCGATGCGGCACTCGACCTGATCGCCAGCGACCGCTCCCGTGTCGGCGTCGCGTTCTTCTCCATGTCCGAGGACAACTTGCGCATGGCGCTGCGCAGGCCATGGGTAGCCATCAGCTCGGACGGCACCTCGATGGCACCCGAGGGCGAGTTCCTCCGCGCCCCCACGCACCCGCGGGCTTACGGCAGCTTTGCCAGAGTGCTCGGCCACTACGCACGGGACGAGCGGCTGCTGTCACTTCCCGAGGCGATCCGCAGGATGAGCGCGCTGCCCGCGGACACCGCGGGCCTGGCCGGCCGCGGTCAGCTCAGGGAGGGTTACTTCGCCGACGTTGTGGTGCTCGACCCGGCGACCGTCGGTGACCGCGCCACGTTCGAGCGGCCGCACCAGCTGTCTGCCGGGGTGACCGAGGTGCTGGTGAACGGCCAGCTGACGATCTCGGACGGCAAGTTCACCGGCACGCTGGCTGGCCGCGCCCTGGCCGGATCCGGCGCGAGAAGGTAGCGGCAAGCAGCGCTCGGAGCGTCGCCAGGGTTCACAGCCGCTGCAGCGTGGCCGGGTCGGGTTCGCCGCCGAAGTACTGGTCGAGCACGTGCCGGAAGGCATGTTCCGCTGGGGCGGCCCGGTGGAACAGGGTCATCGACGACCGGAGCTTGACCGCGTCGATGCCGCCGAGTATCTGTTCAGCGGTCCGTCCGGACTGGCTGGCCAGCACTTGGGCGCACTCGATCAGGCGCGGCCCGAGCACCGGATGCGCGAGGTAGGCCCTGGCCTCGGCCAGCGAACCGATCGCGTATTGCCGCGCGGTGGGGCTGCTGCCCAGCCCGGCGATCTGCGGGAAGACGAACCACATCCAGTGGCTGACCTTGCGGCCTTGTCGCAGTTCATCCGTGGCGCGCAGGTAGGTACCGCCAGCGTCCTGCGCGGCGACGAAACGCGCTAGGCCGTACGGGTCGTCGCTGACCATGTGCTGATCCGCTACTGGCTCGCGTCGTCATTCCGGCTGGCACTAGCACTGTCCGCCGCGGGATGCTCGACCAGCGCGATGATCCTGCTGGCCATGAAGCGAGCCGTGCGCACCGGAGTGCCGTTGCGGGTCAGCTCACTGACCTCGACCAGGCCGCGCCGGGTGGCCACCTCGACCCGGCGCCCGGCGCGTGTCGCGCTGACCTCGTAGGTCTTGGTCGCGTCACCGAGATCTACCACGATCTCGATCCGGTCGCCCTTCATGGCACTCCCCCAGGATCGAACAGTAATTCGATACCCGGTGCCAGCCGATTTAAACGGCGTGCAGGTCAGCCGACGAACGACTCGATCTGCTTGACGATCTTTTCCTCTACTTCGAAGTTCCAGGCGGTATCGGCGACGTCGACCACCAGGAAAAGCTCAGAGAGCAGCAGGGTTTCCACTGCGGCGACGCCAAGATGCTCAAGCCACTTGCCGATGCCCACGCGCACAGTGACGTCGTCCGGCTCGCCAGAAATCAGGATCGACAGTGCCCGGTCGGCATCGACGACGTCGCGAAGGAAGCCGCCCTTCTTGGCCTGTATCACCGATCCCTGACCGCTCTCAGCGGACTTCTGCACCCGGAATCCGTCGGACTTCAAGTAGTCTTCGGTCTTTTGCGTCAGGCTGCCCAAATCGACGCCCTTTCCCTGGAAGTGCAGAGTCCTGTCACCGATGGCCATGCGGCCTCCTTCGATCACGAATCCGGCGGGACCGTCCTGCCGCGCGTCAGGTTATCGTCGCGGCTGCTGCGCAGTCCGGTCGTTCAGCGGAAGTCGCGGCTGCGGGCCGCAGCGACGACGCGCAGCCGCTCGAGCCTGGTTGCCAGCAGGCTGACCGCACCGTCTAGCCGTTCCACCCGGCCGTGCACGAGCAGCGCGCTCGCGTCCACGCCGATCTTGCGGTAACGCTGCCACACCTCCGGCGGGCAGATGATGTTGGCCATGCCGGTTTCGTCTTCCAGGCTGAGGAACACCACACCGCGGGCGGTCCCCGGCTGCTGCCGGTGCGTGACCAGGCCGCCGACGACGACGTTCGTCGCGTTCACCGCTTCGGTCAGCCGCGCGGCGGGCAGCACGCCGCGCTCGGCGAGCAGGTCCCTGATGTGCTCGACCGGGTGCGTGCCGTAGGTCCCGGTGGCCCACAGGTCGGCGAACGTCTCCTCCGCCGCGGTCATCGGCGGCAGCGGCGGTGCGGACATGCCCAGCGTGGTACCGGGCAGCTGGCCGGGCCTGATCGTCGCGGCGGCGCCCGCCGCCCACAGGGCCTCTCGCCTGCTCAGCCCGAAGCAGCCGAACGCGCCGGCCAGCGCCAGGGCCTCGAGCGCCGCGACCGGCAAGGCGGTGCGCCGGGCGAAGTCCTCGAGGTCCGCGTACGGCTGGCCGGCCTCGACGGCAGCCGCGGCGGCCGAGCCGAGGTTGCGAACCTCGGACAGGCCGAGCCTGATGACCGGCTGACCGAAGACCGGGACTCCGCCAGCGGGTGACACCGCGTCCGGGCGAACGGCCGTGTGGGGTGCCGCCTCGTTCCCGTCATCTTCTGTTTTTTCTAGTGTTGCCAGGACGCCGCTGGCGTTCACGTCCGCACCGCGCACCATGACGCCGTGCCGGCGCACGTCACCGATCAAGCTGGCGGGCGCGTAAAAGCCCATCGGCTGTGCGCGCAGCAGCGCAGCGGTGAACGCCGCCGGGTAATAGCACTTCAGCCACGAGCTGGCGTAGACCAGGTAAGCGAAGCTGATCGCGTGCGACTCGGGGAACCCATAGCTGGAGAACGCCAGGATCTTGACGTAGATGTCCTCCGCGACCGCCGCGGGGATGCCGC
>JASHTT010000537.1 GCA_030040415.1 Streptosporangiaceae bacterium
ACCGACTCGAGCAGGGCCTTGACCAGCTCGGGTGCATCGTGCCACGCGGCGTCGTCGAGGCACCGGACTGTGCCCTCCACGACGCCGTCGTCCGGGATGGCGTTGGCGGCGGAGCCTGCGCTGACGCGGCCCCAGACGAGGCTGAGGCTGGAGCGGGGGTCCACCCGCCGGGACAGCGCGGCCGGGAGCTCGGTAATGATCTTCCCGAGCGCGTACACCAGGTCGGCGGTCAGGTGCGGCCGAGCGGTGTGGCCGCCAGGGCCGGTTACCTTGACCGTGAGCTTGTCGCACGCCGCCGTGATCGGCCCGGTCCTGGTGCCCACCTTGCCGACATCCAGCCGCGGGTCACAATGCAGCGCGAATATCCGGTCTACCGAGGCAATACCGCCCGCGGCCATCACGTCCACGGCCCCGCCGGGCACCTCCTCAGCGGGCTGAAAGATCAGCCTGACCTTGCCAGGCAGCGCGCCGGCGGCCGCCACCCTGGCCAGGAACAGGCCGGTGCCGAGCAGGATCGTCGTGTGCACGTCGTGCCCGCAGGCGTGGCAGGCGCCGCGGTTGACCGACCGGTACGGTACGTCCTTCTCGTCATTGATGGGCAGGGCGTCAATGTCCGCGCGGAGCGCGACGACGGGCTCGTCGGCCGAGCCGGCGCCGATATCGACGATGAGGCCGGTGCCCTTGGGCAGAATCGCCGGCCGCAGCCCCGCGGCTTCCAGCCGCAGCGCTATCCGGCGGGTCGTGCGGTACTCGTGATAGCCAGTCTCGGGGTTGGCGTGCAGGTCTCTCCGGAAATCGACAAGCTGCGGCTCATGCCTGGCCAGGAAGGCGTCTAGCTCCCCGTCCAGATCATGTTCGGCCATGCTCAGCCTCCCGGTCGGCAATGACGTTTGCGCCCGCCACGGCGTCGCTGCAGGCTTCGCTTTCCGGCGATACCTGCGGCCAGGTACCCAGCGGCCGTGTCGACAACCCACGTGCCGTCTAACGCACTTCCTGGCCCGCTCCTGCTCGGCCCGGTCGCGCGGGCTAATGGCGCTGTACCCGGCATGCTGCCTGCCGTACCTCTGCCTCAGCACCGGCTCCGGTTAAGTCCAGGCCGATGCTGCACAGCAAACAGCAATACGCCGGTATGCGCGCTCTGGTACTTTCTCCGCCATCCAATGAGGAGATCCGCTGTCTACTGCGCAGTATCGTACCGCTCCGGTTCGCGATTCGCTGAAGTTGCGAGATTGTCGCAGTCCGGCAACGGCAGGCGGATTCAATAGACGTCCGGGGGCTTGTAAATGCCCCAGACATCCCGCAGCGCATCGCACACCTCGCCGACAGTGGCCAGCGCCCGGAGGGCGTCGCGCAGCGGGTACAGCATGTTGCCATCGGCCGACGCCGCCCGGCGGACCTCGTCCAGGCAGCGGCGAGTCCGCACTCCGTCGCGCCGCTCACGCAGTTCGGCCAGCCTCGCCGCCTGAGCACGCTCAATCGCCGGGTCGACCCGCAACGGCTGGTACGGCTCGTCCGCCGGGCTGGTGAACGCGTTCACGCCGACGACGATCCGTTCGCCAGCGTCGATCTGGCGGGCTATCCGGTAAGCCGAGCGCTCGATCTCCGCCTTCTGGAATCCCTGCTCGATGGCGGCCACGGCACCACCGAGATCGGCCACCTTCGCCATCAGGTCCCTTGCCTGCTCCTCGATGTCCCCGGTGAGTGACTCGATTGCGTAGGAGCCAGCCAGCGGATCGACGGTCGCCGTCAGGTCGGTCTCGAACGCCAGTACCTGCTGGGTGCGAAGCGCCAGCGTCGCTGCCTTCTGCGTGGGCAGCGCGATCGCTTCGTCATAAGCGTTGGTGTGCAGCGACTGGGTCCCGCCGAGCACCGCCGCTAGCGCCTGCAGGGTGACCCGCGCCAGGTTGACCTCCGGTTGCTGGGCGGTCAGTTGGACGCCGACGGTCTGCGTGTGGAAGCGCAGCATCTGCGATCGCGGGTCGCGCGCGCCGAACTCGTCCCGCATGATGTGCGCCCAGATCCGGCGTGCCGCACGGAACTTGGCCACCTCCTCGAGCAGCGTTGTCCGCGCCACGAAGAAGAACGACAGCCGCGGCGCGAACTCGTCCACGGCCAGCCCGGACTGAATTGCGGCTCGCACGTACTCGCGCGCATTGGCCAGCGTGAAGGCGATCTCCTGAACGGGCGAGGCGCCGGCTTCTGCCATGTGATATCCGGATATGGAGATCGTATTCCAGCGCGGAATTTCCTTTCGGCAGTATGCAAACGTATCCGAGACGAGCCTGAGCGAGGGCTGCGGCGGGAAAATGTAGGTGCCGCGGGCGATGTACTCCTTGAGTATGTCGTTCTGAATCGTTCCGGAAATTGCCGCGCCGCCGATTCCCTGCTCCTCGGCCACGAGCTGGTAGAGCAGGAGCAGCAATGCGGCGGGAGCGTTGATCGTCATCGACGTCGACACCTGGTCGAGGCGGATACCGTCCAAGAGCAGCCGCATGTCCTCGAGGGAGTCAATCGCGACGCCGACCTTGCCCACCTCGCCGCGGGCCTGCGGGGCATCTGAGTCGAAGCCCATCTGGGTGGGCAGGTCAAAGGCCACCGACAGACCGGTGGTGCCCGCCTCGATCAATTGGTGATAGCGGCGGTTCGACTCCTCGGCCGTGGAGAATCCCGCGTACTGGCGCATCGTCCAGGGCTTGGTTAGGTACATCGTGGGATAGACGCCCCTGGTAAACGGGAACTCGCCGGGCTCACCAAGGTCCACATCCGGGTCGAGGTTCTGCACGTCCTTGGGCCGGTAGACGCTCTCGATTGGCGTGTCAGACTCCGAGCTGCGGCTCATGCGTCAAGAGTAGATCGCGCTCGTCGGGCCTGCCGGTGTGAAGTGCGCCACGGGCCAGCCCCGACGTGGCCAGGGAGGCCCGCCACCGACCGGGCCCCGGCGTCTAGGTTGTCCGGCGTGCCGCTCGGGCGTCTTGATCGTCCAGCGTGCCCGGGCGTCTTGATCGTCGAGCGTGCCGGATCGGTCCGCCCCTGCCCGGACCGAACTTCCACGCTCGATGATCAAGCATGGTGAGAATCGGTACTAAACAGCCCAAATGTTAAGCTGTGCCGAGACCGTAACCGGGCACTCGGCCAGGCAGCGCGGCCACCAGCGTGACCGACTCTTTAGGGAATCGCGGCCGGTCACAGATTCGTTGGCGGGTAGTAACTGTGCGTGACTGAACTGTCCGCCTAAGCGGCATTAACCACCCCGTGGCTCGCGGCACCAGGTGCCTGGCTACGGTGCTGCGCTGGGCGGGCGACGAATGGAAGACAAAGCGCGACATGAGACTCGCTGGCCGACCCGCTGCCGCACTGGCCGCACTGGCGACACTAGCCGCACTGGCAGCGACGGCATGCCTGGCGGCGGCATCACCAACGGCCGCCAGCGCCGCCGCCGGCGGTCCCGCGGGCAGCGCATCCGCCTCCAGCAGCCCGGCACCCGGCACCGCGCCCGCGACTAGCCGTGCCACTCCCAGGACCGCCACCAGCAGCCCGGCACCCGGCCAAAAAGGCCAGCCGATAGACAAGGCGACAGTCGGTGGCCCATTGATGGCCAGCCAGGGTGTCGTAGTGAACTACCCGAGCGCGACCGCCCCCAGGGTGCCGAATATCCCGGCCTCGGCGTGGGTCATCGCGAACGCGCAAACCGGCCAGGTGCTGGCCGCCAAGGACCCGCACGGTCTTTACGGCCCGGCCAGCACGATGAAGGTGCTGACCGCCATCACGCTGATACCGCGGCTGAACCCGAACGCCTACATTCCAGCCAGCGCCTGGGCCGCGTCCGCCGAGCCTAACGACGTCGGGCTCGTTCCCGGCCGGAAGTACCAGGTCAAAGACCTCTTCACAGCCCTGCTGACCATCTCGGCCAACGACGCGGCCGTAGCGCTCACCCAGGCCACCGGCTCGTTCGCCAAGGGCATGGCCCTGATCAACGCCGAGGCCCACCACCTGCAGGCCTACGACGTGGTCGCCAAGCAGCCGAACGGGCTGCCCGATCCGGGCCAGGTGGAGTCGGCCTACGACGAGGCGCTGATCGCCAGGCAGGCACTCAAGACCCCGGCGTTCATGAAGTACGACGAAACACTGAGCGCCAGGTTCGAGGTCAAGCCCAAGGACTGGGAGACCCTCTACAACCAGAATTACCTGCTCACCCAGTACCCCGGCGGCATCGGCGGCAAGATCGGCTGGACGATCAGCTCAGAGGCCACCTACATCGGACTGGCCCGGCGGCACGGCGTGACGCTGATCGCGACCGTCCTGCACTGCACGTCGCTGCAGGAGATCACCTCTGCCGAGCAGCTGCTGAACTGGGGATTCGCCATGAACGGCAAGGCGAAGCCGGTCGGTGAGCTCGTCCCGCCGCTGGCCACGACCGCGGCGGTGCACAAGGCCCACCGAGCACACCCCGTGGCCAGCGCCTCGACATCAGGCACGGGCGCCCAGACGGCGGCCTACGCGGCCGGCGCGGTCGTGGTCGTCGGCCTCGGGCTCGGCGGATATGTCGGCACCAGGCGCCGGAGAAGGCTGCGCTACCGGCGCGAAGGTGGCGCCTAGCGCACCCGCGGCGGCCCGGAGCCAGCACCCGGAGACGGTCCGACCGTCGGCTAGCCGGTCTTGGCCGGGGTCTTGCTCGACGCGTCGTTCTCGGCGTCCTTGGCGGCCTTCGACCGCAGCCAAGCCGGCACCAGTGACACGCGGGGCGGCGCGGGCTTGCTCGACGCACCGGTCTCGGCCGGCCCGCCGGAACCCGACGGTGCCCGCCCGAAACGACGAGCCGTCCGGCTGGGAACAGCCGCGTCCCTTGCGGCCACGACTGTGAACCTGCCGAGCGCCAGCGCGGCGACGAACACGATCACGATGCCGAGCCCGGTGAAGAAGCCGATCTGCTCGAGCATGACCGTGTACTTGCTGCCGACCGGCGTGCCCGCCACCGCACCGCTGGTCCACAGCACGGACAGCACGCCGCCCACGGCGAACCAGGCTCCGGCGATGGACGCCAGCCACGCGCCGAGGATCGCCACAGCCCGGTGCCCGGTCATCAGCACGGCCAAGCCGCCGAGGATAGCGGCGGCACCGGGCAGGATCTCCAGGAACATCCGCCCGGACGTGAAGGTCCAGGAGGTGTCGGGCGTGTACGCGTAGTGAAAGTACGGACCCACGAACGGAACCAGCGCGCCCCAGATGCCGAGCAGCACCAGCAGGAATCCGCTGAGCGCACCGCGGCTGCGCTGGACGCGTAGCGTCACTGTCATGTTGATCACTCCAAGCAGGCAAAGGGGGGTACGCGCCTGCAGGGTGCCCAGCTACCCACCGGGAGGCGATTTACTCCCGCTTTGGACAGGGAACGGGAGGGCGACGGGCGACTCCCGCCAACCAGGTCGCGGCCGACAGGGCTAACGCGCCGGCAGGAAGCCGACGTTGTCCCGGACCCTGGTCATGGTTTTCGTGGCGATCTCCCGCGCCTTGGCCGCGCCGACCTCGAGCAGCCGGTCCAGTTCGGCCTCGTTGGCCAGCAGTTTCTCGGTCCGCTCACGGATCGGCGCGAACGCGTCGACGACAACCTCGGCAAGCTCCTTCTTGAAGGTCCCGTAGCCGCTGCCTGCATACCGCTGTTCGAGGCTTGCCACGCTCTCTCCGGCCAGCGCCGAGTAGACGCGCAGCAGGTTGGTGACGCCAGGCTTGGCGGTCTCGTCAGCCCGTACGTCGGCCTCATTGTCAGTCACCGCACGGAGGATCTTGCGGCGTACGGACTCCGGGACCTCGAGCACGTCGATGATGCCCTGCGGGGACGATGCCGACTTGCTCATCTTGATAGCCGGATCCTGCAGGTCGGCGATCTTCGCGACCTCGGTCAGGATGTACGGACCTGGCACGACGAACGTCTTGCCAAATCTGTGGTTGAAGCGCTGGGCGAGGTCCCTGGTCAGCTCAAGGTGCTGGCGCTGGTCCTCGCCAACAGGCACCTGGTCGGCGTCGTACAGCAGGATGTCGGCGGCCTGCAGGATCGGGTACGTGAACAGTCCCACGCTGGCGGTATCCGCCCCGGCTTTGGCTGACTTGTCCTTGAACTGCACCATCCGGCTCGCCTCGCCGAAGCCAGTTATGCACGACAGCACCCAGCTCAGCTCGGCGTGCTCGGGAACGTGGCTCTGCACGAAGACGATCGAGGTGTCAGGGTCTATGCCGATCGCGAACAGCTGCGCGGCCGCCACCCTGGACCGCCGCCGCAACTCGGCGGGCTTCTGCGGCAGCGTGATCGCGTGCAGGTCCACCACGCAGTACACGGTGTCGTGCGTCTGCTGCAGCGCGACCCACTGGCGCAGCGCGCCCAGGTAGTTGCCCAGGTGGAACGAGTCGGCAGTGGGCTGAATGCCGGAGAAAACCCGCGGTCGAGCCATGGCAACGAAGTCTAGTGGCGGCCGTTCCGGTCCATGGACGGGCTGCGGGGTCAGCTGTGCGGCCCGGCGAAGGCTGACGGGGGCGGGCTACCGGTTGGCCGCCGATGCGCGGGACAGCAGTGCCGCGAGCTCCGCATTGCGCTGGGCAAAGTCGCGCCACTTCGGTGGCGTCGCGGCGACCGGGCGCTCGGCCTGCCGGCGGCTGCAGGCCAGCTGGCGCCAGCCGCGCAGCCTGCCCCCTCGTACCTCGAAGGTGACCAGGATGCCGTCGCGGCGACTGCCCCCCGGACTGACAGCAGCCCAGGCAGCCACGTCGGCGTGCTCCGGCGCCAGCACCGCTGCCCGCTGCGTGCACACGACCCAGCCGACCGCGGTCAACTCCTCCTGGATACGGCCAGCCAGCTCGTACCGCTCGGCAGCCGCGGCAGCGTCCCTGCGCTGCGTGAGCCGCGCGCGCACGTCACTGACCGCGCCGGGATCGCGATCCAGCACCGCCGTCAAAGCAGCGACCAGCGCGGCTCGGTCGGACGAGCCGACGCCGCGACGCTGAGCCAGGTCCGCCACGGTGCCGCGCTGGCCGTCTCCCGCGTAGCCGAGCGGCAGTACGCGGTGCAACCCGGCGGCCGCGAGCCTGACCCTGGC
>JASHTT010000538.1 GCA_030040415.1 Streptosporangiaceae bacterium
TTCGTGCTGACGGCTGCGGTGCTGTCCTACAGCGGACTGCCCATCACGGGCTCGGTTGCGTTCGCGCTCGGTGAGGCTAGCTGCGGCCTGGTGTTCGCCGGACTGGCCGCGATCGCCGCGCAGATCAGCGGCACCTCCAAAGGCGCCAGGGGGATGGCCATCGCGGCGCTCGCAGTGGCGTTCTTGCTGCGTGGCGTGGGCGACTCCGGCGGTGGTCACGGACTTTCCTGGCTGACCTGGCTGTCACCGATGGGCTGGTCCGAACTTGTCAGGCCGTTCGCCGCGGCACGGTGGTGGGTGTTCGCCGTGCCAGCGGCGGCGACCGTCGCCGGGGTCGCGATCGCCGTCATGCTCAATGCGCTCCGCGACCATGGATCCGGGATGGTCGCGCCGCGGCCGGGGCCGGCTCGGGGCGGGCTGCTGATGAATGGGCCGGTTGGCCTTGCCTGGCGGCTGCAGGAGGGTGCACTCGCAGGCTGGGCTACCGGGTTCCTCGCGGGCGGGCTGGCCATCGGCGTCGTGGCCGAGTCGATCCGCCAGCTCATCGGCTCAAGCGCGGCGGTCGACAAGGCGATCAGGCAGATCGGCGGCCAGGCCGCCCTGACGGACGCTTACCTGGCGGCCTGCATGAGCCTGGTGGGCCTGGTAGCAGCCGGCTACGCGGTATCGGTCGTGCTGGCGATCCGGTCAGAGGAGACCAGCGGGCACGCCGAGCCGGTGCTCGGGTCGGCAGTAGGCCGCCTGCGATGGGGCGGCAGCCAGCTGCTTGTCGCAGTTGCCGGGACCGTCGTGGTACTCGTCGTGGCTGGCCTCGGTGTCGGGCTCGGTTTCGGCCTGGCGTCCTCCGACGTGAGCGGGCAACTGCCGAGGCTGGTCGGCGCTGGTCTGGCGCAGTTGCCAGCGGCACTTGCCGTGGCGGGCGTCGGCGCGCTATTCCTCGGGCTGTTGCCGCAGTGGAGTGTCCCGGTCGGCTGGCTGGCCTTTGCCTTCTGCGGCTTCATCGGGGTGTTCGGTCCGGCGCTCCGCTTGCCGCAGGCCGTGCTGGACATCGCGCCGTTCACGCACGTGCCGCGGCTGCCGGGCGGCGCGATGCACGTCGCTCCGTTGGTCTGGCTGGCCGCAGCGGCATTGGCGATGGCCGCCGTGGGCCTGGCGGGCCTCCGCCACCGCGACATCGGCTAGCCAATCGCGCCTTCTGTCGCCTAAAGAAATCAGCTAATAGAACACTTCTTGCTGCCTAGTAGCACTATTTATGCTTCTCGCACGGTCGCGCACGGCGACCTGAGGGAGGGCGGGATTGCCATGAATGGAGCGGGAATGGCGACGCGGCGGTCTAGGCGGTCGCCGCGGATGCGGGCGGTGCTGACCGCCGCGGTGGCCGTAACGGCAACAGCTGCGCTCGGTGCCGGCGTGGCGCTGGCAGCCAGCGCGAGCCCGGCTGCCGTGCTGCACGGATGCTACGTGAAGACGACGGGAGCGCTCAGGCTGCTCGAGCCGTACCGGCACCAGGCTTGCCCGCGTGGGCAGATGGCGGTGTCGTGGAACGTCGCCGGTCGACAGGGGAAGCGCGGGCCCACGGGAAGGACGGGCCCTGCGGGATCGCTGCCGACTCCTGATCTGGGACGGGTGGCAACCCTCGACTGGTGGGGTGGTTCGTTCCGCGGCGGGAAGTACGGCTTCAGCGATCCAGACGGTGTTGCGTTCGACGGAACCAACGTGTGGATCGCAAACGCGGGCGGCAACTCGGTGACGGAGATCGACCCGTCGGATGGTGCCTGGGTGCGGACGGTGTCGGGCCGGCAGTACGGGTTCAACGGCCCGGCCGGGATCGCGTTCGACGGGACGCATCTGTGGGTTGCCAACTACGAGGGCAACTCGGTGACGGAGATCGAGGCGTCGGATGGTGCCTGGGTGCGGACGGTGTCGGGCCGGCGGTACGGGTTCAACGGCCCGGCCGGGATCGCGTTCGACGGGACGCACCTGTGGGTTACCAACATTGACGACGGTTCGGTGACGGAGATCGACGCGTCGGATGGTGCCTGGGTGCGGAGGTTGTCGGCTGGTCCGTACCGGTTCGTGAACCCGGACGGGATCGCGTTCGACGGGACGCATCTGTGGGTCACCAACGACGGCGGCTCTTCGGTGACGGAGATCGACGCATCGGACGGCGCCTTCGTGCGGACGCTCTCAGGCGGCAGGTACGGGTTCTCCTTTCCTGCCGCGATCGCGTTCGACGGTACACACTTGTGGATCGCGAACACTGCCGGGTCGGTGACGGAGATCGACGCGTCGGATGGCGCGTGGGTGCAGACCCTTTCGGGCCCAACGTACGGGTTCGACAACCCCATGGGGATCGCATTCGACGGGACTCACCTCTGGGTCGCCAACTATGAAGGCGCGTCAGTGACGGAGATCGACGCGGCGAACGGCTCCTGGGTGCAGACACTCTCCGGAGCCGCCTACAAGTTCAATTTCCCGATTGCGATCGGCTTCGACGGGACCCACCTGTGGGTCGCCAACTTTAACGGCAACTCGGTGACCGAGATCGATGCTGGTTAGGCCGGGGCCGAGGCCGCGGTCCGGCTGAGGGCCAGCTCGATCGCCTCCGCGGCGGTCAGCTGGCTCCCAGCGCGGTATTCCTCGTCGAACCGGCCGTCGCCGAGCACTTCGCGGAGCCGCTGGTGCTCGCTCTCCTGGAGTGCCCGCTCCGGGGGCGACCAGCTCATCGTCTTGCGCTCGAGTGCGATCGCCATATCTGCGTCGGCCGCACCGTGCAACCGAGCGGCCCGTACGTAGTCCTCTTGCCAGGCCGCGCAGCACGCCGCGCTGAAGATCAGCTGGCTGGCGTCGATGCTCACGCCGATCCGGCGCGCCCGCAGCAGGCACCACCGCGCCAGGCTCGCCGCCTCCTCGTGCCTGCCCTCGATAAGCCGAACCAGCGCGAGGTTCGTGCGCAGGAAGTACAGCATGCCGTCGGCACCGTGGCGCTCGGCGATCTCGACATACTGCTCGAGCCAGCCGATGCTATCCGCGACCCGTCCTGCCTGCAGATCCAGGTACGCCAGGTGACCGAGCTTGTTGCCCAGCATCATCTCGTCGCCGGACTGCCGGTAGTAGGTGAGCGCCTCCAGGCAGTTACGACGGCCCTCCTCGAGCGAGTCCTCGACGATGCCGTTCCAGACCAGTGCCTGGCCTATCAGCGTGGCCTTGCCGGTCTGGCGCGCGAGTGCGAGTTGCTCGGTCGTCAGTTCGCGTGTCGCCTGCATGTCGCCGGTGTGGAAGACACACTCGGCCACGCAGCCGAGCGCGTTCGCCTGCAGGGGGATATCACCGAGTTCCCGGCCGATCTCCAGGGCACGACGCGCGTACCGCTCGGCGGTTTCACGGGTTGTCGCCTCCTTCCGGCGGAAGATCACGATCAGGCTCCCGGCCGCGAGCATCGCGCGGCCCAGCAGCACTGTCGGGCTGGCGTCCGGGTCGTCGACAGCCGGCCGCAGCTGGTCGAGCAGCTCCGTGTGGCCCCTGCTGATCGTGAACCGCTCCAGCGCGACAGCGAGCCGGAACATCTCGTCGGTCCGCTGATCGGCAGCGAAGTGGCTGACGGCCGCGCGGATGTTGTCCCAGTCCGCGTCCAGGCGCAGCAGCCACTCGCCCTGGCCGCGGCCAGCCAGCCGCGGTTC
>JASHTT010000539.1 GCA_030040415.1 Streptosporangiaceae bacterium
AACACCAGCCCCGCCCACGCCGCGCAGCGCCGGACATCGCAGCAGATCCGCCCGGCAACCCAGCTCATCCTCGACGGCATGACCGACACCCCGGCATTCGTCCGGAACGGCCTCCTCGACGTCCTGGCCATCAACTCTCTGGGCGAGGCCCTGTACTCTCCGGCGTTCGCCAGCGCCGCACGACCGGTAAACCTGGCGAGGTTCCGGTTCTTCGACCCGGCCGCCCGCGACTTCTACCCCGACTTCACCGACACGGCCAACACGACCGTGTCGCTGCTGCGCACCGAAGCGGGACGTGACCCCTTCAACAAAAGGCTCACGGACCTGGTCGGCGAGCTATCCACGAGAAGCGAGGAGTTCCGCACCCTGTGGGCCGCCCACAACGTGCGCCTGCACCGCAGCGGAGTCAAGCACTTCCACCACCCGGCAGTCGGGCGCATGGACCTGATGTTCGAAGCCATGGCCCTGGAAGCTGACGAAGGCCTGACCCTCACCGCTTACACCGCCGAACCGGGCACGCCCGCGCACGATGCGCTCAGGCTGCTGGCGAGCTGGGCCGCGACAAGCCGTCAGGATGTCACCGCAACTTAACTCGGACGGGCCTGCGGCCGTCGTCGGATGTTGGCGCGCCCGTCACCGGGCCGTCGCCTGGGCCTGCTAGCCAAACAAAAGGCGTCCGGCGACCGACCGCGCCTTTTATCGGAGGGGCTCATGCGAATCAGGAAACTACCTGCATTAGTGGCTGCGGCGGGCGCGGTAGCCCTGCTCGGCGGCACCGCACCGCTGGCGGCAGCGGTCGTCAGCCACAGCGGGGGCGGTCACTCGCGGTATCACAGCCCGATCAAGCACGTGCTGCTGCTGTCCATAGACGGAATGCACCAGCAGGATCTTGTCTGGTACGTGCGCCACTATCCACGCTCGACGCTGGCGGAACTGGTCAGCCACGGCACCGAGTACAGCAACGCCCTCACGACGATCCCGTCGGACTCGTTCCCGGCAACGGTCGGCCTGATGACCGGCGGTAGCCCGGGCGTTACCGGCTTCTATTACGACGACACGTATAACTACGACGTGTTCCCGGCGGGGACAAAGAAGTGCGTGGGGCGTCCCCCGGGCGGTGAGGTCAACTACGACAACACCATCGACGTCAATACCAACCGGCTCGATGCTGGCCAGGGGCTCAAGGGCCTGCCGGGAAGCATCTTGCAGATGACCTCCAACCCGCGCAAGGTGATCAACCCGGCCGCCTTGCCGGTCAGCGCGGCGACCTGCAAGCCGATCTACCCGAACCAGTACCTGCAGGTAAACACGATCTTCAACGTCGTCCGGAATGCCGGGCTCCAGACTGCCTGGTCCGACAAGCACCCGTCCTACCTCGTGCTGTCAGGGCCATCGGGCAACGGCGTCGAGGACTTCTTCACCCCCGAGATCGACAGCCAGGCCATCGGCTATCCGGCCGGGGTTGACTGGGATACCAACGTCGCCGCGACCATGCAATTCGACAGCTTCCGGGTCCAGGCCGTGCTGAACGAGATCGACGGCTATAACCACAGCCGGAGCAAGCATGTCGGAGTGCCGACCCTGTTCGGCATGAACTTCCAGACGGTCACCACGGCCGAGCAACTGCCCAAGTCGGACGGGCTGACCGGCGGATACCTGCCAGGCGGAAAGGTGCCGGGGCCGCTACTGCTCCGGGCTTTCAACTTCGTCGACACCGAAATCGGCCGTATGGTCGCCCAGATCAAGGCACAGGGCCTGGCGAACAGCACGGCCATCGTCCTCACCGCTAAGCAGGGCCAGTCGCCGACTAATCCGAACGATTTCAAGCGGATCAACGATGCCACCATCGTCGCGGGGGTCGACAAAGCCTGGGCCGCGACGCACCCGCATGCCGCTCCGCTAGTGGTCTACACGAGCGACGACGACGTCATGCTGTGGTGGCTGAGCAACCGCTCGCAGGCCGCGGCGAACTTCGTCAAGCACTATCTGCTCAGCCACACCGCGGTCGCCTACAACATCCACGGTAAGCGGCTGACCGTGTCAGCCTCGGGCCTGCAGAAGGTGTATGCCGGTGCCGCATCGGCCGCTTACTTCGGGGTGCCGAACAGCGACCCCAGGCACCCGGTCATCTTCGGGATCGTGCAACACGGCGTGATCTACGCGGACGCGCCCGACATCGCTCAGCATGGCGGCGCTGATTTCCAGGACCTCAGCATTCCGATCCTGGTGGACCTGCCCGGTCCGCAGCACGCCACGATCATCGGTGCCAGGGTGCGGATCATGCAGATTGCCCCGACGATCCTGTCGCTGCTCGGACTCAACCCGGCGGACCTGCAGGCCGTTCGGATCGAGCACACGCAGATGCTGCCTGGCCTGCCTGGCCAGCGCACCTGGTAGCCGCCTTAGAGGTGCCGCCCGGAGTGCGGGGCCCGGCAGCTGCCAGGCCCCGCACTGCCATTGCCTTGAGCACGGCAAGCTCTGGCGCGCGCCTCTACTGGGCTGAGCGGTTGATCTTGTCCGGGCTTGTCCGGGCATTCCCTTGGCTGTGTGCTGGGTCCATTTCATCCAGTAAGACTTGTCCTCTTCCGCGACCGAGTGAGTCGGTGGAAATGGGGAGATTCGTCCTGACGGCACGAATCTTGGGAGGAGAGTCCATGCGGAGATCTGGGGCGAGGCTGCATGCCTTGCTGGCGGCGCCATTGCTGCTGCTTGCCACTGGAGTTGCTGTGCAGGTCGCGGTCGTGCCAATGGCCGAGGCAACTGCGAACATGACGCTTAGCCAGTTTGTCAGCACGTACACGGGACACGTCATCGGTTCGGGTCAGTGCGTGCCTGTATTCCAGGCTTATGACATCCACGTGATCGGCGGCGACGGCCCCGCCCCGGGCGGAACCGAGGGCGCGGATGAGTACTGGTATGACTTCGCCGCCGACGGCCTCGCCAATCGGTATAAGCAGGTCGCGAAGTCGCAGCCCGCGGAGCCGGGTGACGTCGCGGTCTGGGGCGGCGGGGAAGGCGGATACGGGCACGTGGCGATAGTGCTCTCCAGCGCTCCGGCCAACCCGACAAGCTTGTACGTGTTCAGCCAGAACCCTGGCGCGGCGAAGCCGCAGACCATTCCCGCTTCTTACACCTACGACGGGAAGAAGGCCACGCTGCTGGGCTACCTGCGGCCGGACGCCACGCTTCCGGCCGAGCCGACCAACGTCTCTGCCGCGATGACCTCCAGCAGCGCCGCCCTGACGTGGAAGAACAACGCGAACAACGAGACCGGCTTCGCGACGCAGTACAAGGTCAGCGGCGCGAGTTCCTGGACCGCGGGGCCGTCCGTCGGAGCGAACGTCACGTCGGTCACGGTCGGCGGGCTGAGCCCCAGCACGAACTACATCTTCCAGGTCGGCGCGGCGAACTCGGCCGGCACTCACTGGTCGGCGTATGCGTACGGCAAGACGGCGGCGGCATCGCCACCGCCCGCGTACAACACCGGCGTCGAGGTCACGGTCGTCAGCCAGGCCACGGGCGGTGTCTCCGGACACACCGGTCCGGGCAACTCCTACCCCGCTGGCCCGACGCACCCGGCCAACTCGCCGATCTGGATCGTGTGTTACGTGAACGGCCAGTCGATCACCGGCCCGTACGGCACGGAGAGCGTCTGGGACCTGGGCGATGACGGCTACT
>JASHTT010000540.1 GCA_030040415.1 Streptosporangiaceae bacterium
GCCCCGGGAGACTCGGGACTGTACTGGCATCACGAGATCGACAACACCGCTCGCGTGGGCGGCTACTACATCAGCAACCAGTCCCCCTACGGCATGGCGATCCGCGTCGCGGGCGGGGTGGCACACGTCGGCAGCTGGTTCATCGTCGTGCCGATAGTGCTCGGCGTCATCGGCCTCGCGATCGGTGTCGTGCTGGCCCGGCACGAGGACTGGCTCGGCGCAGCGGCGGTGACCGGCACGACCGGCCTGCTGGTCTCGCCGGTGTCCTGGACGCACCACTGGGTGTGGATCCTGCCCGCCCTGGCCGTCCTGCTGCAGGGCAGCAGGCGGGCCAGGATCGCCGGTGTCTTCGCCTACCTGCTCTTCGCCATCGCCCCCCTGTGGTTCACCCCGCGCAACGGCGGGCCGGCCGAGTCTGGGTTCCACGGCGTGACAACCCTCGTGGCCAACTGCTACGTGATAGCCGGCGCGCTCTTCCTCGTCTACATGGGCAGGCGAGCCTACGTGGCGCTGCGCAGCGGCAGAAGCGCGGCGTCCGCCACGGACGAGACCCTGGTCATTGAGCGGGCAGGCGCACCATCCCTCGAGGCCTGACACCGCGCCCGACGTTGCGGAGCCCGGCGGTCAGGCAGGATCCCCTGGTCGAGGGCTGCGGGCCTTTCCGCTGCCGTCCCGGCTGGCCGCGCGTTCCCGCCAACGGCTGGTCAGCCAGGAGAGAAGGAGGAAGACCGGCGCGCTGATCGCGATCAGCAGTGCGAACCCGCTTGCCGCGCTGCTCAGCGTGCTCTCCAGGACGCGGACCTTGGAGTAGTCCGTTGCCACGTAGAAGATCACGATGATTGTCATGATCACGACATAACCGCCAGCCGCCGTCGCGGCGAGGTGCCGGATGAGCCGGAGCCAGCCCCGGTCGGGGCGCGCTGCGGCGCGCGACAGGCGACGCGGGTCGGACCCGGGCGCCGACCGTCGCAGCATCGCCAGCCCGGCTGCCAGGAAGCCCATCAGCAGCACGTAGCCGACGATGACGGAGACCTCCGCAGCCGGGCTCATGCGCGGAGCAGGAAGTGCCAGCCGCGGATGAAGATGTGCCAGCCGAACCACAGCCAGAGCGCGAACAGCGCCCAGCGCCCGAACGGATAGCGCATTATCTCCCGGAAAGTCGCACTCAGCGTCGGGACGGTCCCGCTGATGCCGCTCAGCGCGAGGCCCTCCCATGCAAATAGGGCGCCGAATAGCACCGCCCAGACCAGATATCCGACCAGCGGATGGTTTCCCACCTCGACCTCCACCTCTCGCCCCGCCTGCCGGCGGCAGGCACGCGAAAAACTTATTGCGAAATGCTCTGACAGGTGGCATCCGATGAGGGGAAGGAACGGGTAATCCGGGGCTAGCTGCCGGAGCCACGCTGGGCACCAGGGAGCGACTCATTTGGCATTGTTTGCCCTGTTTAGGAGTAACTCGTTTGGCTCGCGCCGTTGACAGGTAGGACGGACTTGCGGAGCCTTGTTAGCCTCGAAGGATTACCCCCAGGGGCGTCACGCCCCGCGGAACCAGCTCCGCACACCCATCCGAGGAGTACCCGTGACCGAGACCCGCGAAGACACCGTTACCTGGCTCACCCAGGAGGCGTACGACCGGCTCAAGGCTGAACTCGACTACCTCTCGGGACCCGGCCGGATCGAGATCGCGAAGAAGATCGAGGCTGCTCGGGAAGAGGGTGACCTGAAGGAGAATGGCGGCTATCACGCCGCCAAGGACCAGCAGGGCATGCAGGAGGCCCGGATCCGCCAGCTTGCCCATCTCCTGGAGACCGCCCGCGTCGGCGAGCCGCCACGGACCGACGGAGTGGTCGGGCCCGGCATGACGGTCACTGTCCGGTTTGAGGGCGACGACGACGAAGTTACCTTCCTGCTGGCCTCACGCGAGGAGGTCGGCACTCCCATCGACGTCTACTCGCCCAAGTCGCCGCTCGGCAGCGCTATCGCCGGAAAGAAGGTCGGCGACAGCGCCACCTACACGCTGCCGAACGGCCGCGCGATCACCGTCGAGATACTCTCCGCCGTCCCGTACAACGGGATGTAGCGAGCCGGGCCCGTCCGTCGGGCCCCGTCCGTCAGGCCCCGTGCACGAGTTCGGGCTCGGTCGGCGCCTGCTCGGCAGCGGGCTGGCTCCGGCCGCGCAGCGGGATCTCCTTGATGCACACGGCGAGGATGAACACCAGCACGGTCGCCGGGATCGTCCACCAGAACACCGAGTCCTCGGCCCGGCCGATCGCGAAGTAGGCCGCGTCCCTGATGACCGCGGGCAGGCTGTTGATCACGGTCGGGTCGAAGGTGCCAGCGTTGGCGGCCAGGTGGACCCCGTGCACCTGGCTGGCCATCACGTCGTCCAGCCGCCTGATGAAGATCACGCCGAACAGCGAGACCCCGATCGAGCCGCCGATCTGCTGGAAGAACGCCCGTGAGCTGCTGGCCACGCCCATGTCGTTCGGGCCGACGCTGTTCTGCACGATGAGCGAGGTGATCTGCATCAGGAAGCCCATGCCGACGCCGAGCACCACGTAGTAGAGCGCTGAGGTCAGCCTGCTGGTGTCCGCCCCGAGGTGGGTCAGCAGGTAAAGGCCGACCGTCATGATCACGGCGCCGATCACCGGAAGGATCTTGTAGCGGCCGGTCCTGCTGGTCACCATGCCGGAGACCAGGGAGGTAACGGTGGCACCGAGCATCATCGGGATCAGCAGCAGGCCGCTGCCGGTCGGCGATGCATGCTGGACCGTCTGCTGGTACAGCGGCAGGAACGTCATCGCACCCAGCATCGCGAAGCCGAGGAAGAAGCTCATCCCGGACGCCAGCGAGAAGTTCCTGACCTTGAACACGTGCAGCGGGAGCATGGGCTCGGCCGCCCTGCCCTCGACCACGAAGAAGCCGACGAG
>JASHTT010000541.1 GCA_030040415.1 Streptosporangiaceae bacterium
TCCCTGACGGCAGGGTGCCGGTACAGCGTGGCTTCCACCTCGCCCAGCTCTACCCGGTAGCCGCGAACCTTCACCATGCTGTCCCGGCGGCCGACGTAGGCGTAATTTCCAGTCGGTTCCAGCGTGACGAGATCCCCAGTCCGGTACACGTACTCCTCGTACTCTGCGCGGAACGGATTCCGGACCAGCACCTCGGCGGTCTTGGCAGGCTGTCCCCAGTAGCCGAGCATCACCGAGGGGCCACGCACGTACAACTCGCCCTCCTCGCCCGGCTGGGACACCCGGTCGCCATCGCTCGTGACGGCGAAGACCTCGGTGTTGGCGATGGCCTTTCCGATCGGCACCGGGCCGGCGTCCGCCCCGCCAGCGGGAACCTCGAACGCAGTACACGCATTGGTCTCGGTCGGCCCGTACCAGTTGAGGTAGCGAGAGTTCGGCAGTTCGGCCATCAGCCGGGCGAGGTGCTTGGGCGGGAACACCTCCCCGGCGAAGATCACCGTCCGCAGGGCCGACAGGTCGAACTTGTCCAGGTTCCCGTAGCTGGCGAGCAGCGTGAGCACCGAGGGCACCGAGTACCAGACCGAGATCCGCTCGGCTTCCAGCCACCTGGCGATCGACACCGGGAAGGTGGCCGTTCCTTCGGGCAGCACCACCAGGCAAGCGGCAGCCTTGCAGACTGCGAAGATGTCGAAGACCGACAGGTCGAAGTGCAGCGGAGCAGGGCTGCAGACGCGATCCTGCTCGGCCAGCCCGACGTTGGCCACCGCCCAGTCGACGAACGTCAGCGAATTGCGGTGGGAGATCATCACCCCTTTCGGAGTGCCAGTAGATCCCGACGTGTACAGGATGTATGCCAAGTCGGTTTCGATCGCCAGGTCCTCCGCCAGTGGCTCTGCTGATTCCTCGGCGACAGCAGCCCAGGGCACAACGGTCGCACCCGGGGCCGGGGCATCGGAGGCTTCCTGGCGGCTGGTGCGGCCCGGAGCAATCGCGACAACCACGCGGCACGCCTCTTGACCGGCGCCAGCTACGGTGGCTGCCCGTGCCGTCCTGGCCTCGTCCGTCACGATGGCCACCGCGCCACTGTCCCGGACGATGTGGCTGAGTCGGTCCGCCGGCGCCTTCGGATCCAGCGGGACGTAGCAGGCGCCAGCCTTTAGCACGCCGTACAGCCCGACGACCGCGGCAGCCGACTTAGGCGCGAGGAGCCCAACCCGATCGCCAGGTGTCACACCCAGGCGTAGTAGTGCCCGGGCCAGCTTGTTACTGAACTCGTCGAGATCCTTGTAGGTGAGGATGCTGCCATCGGACGCCACCGCCGGGCGCTCTGGTCGCCGCGCCGCCGTTTGCGTCAGCAGACGCTGCAGTAGATACGTCATGCCGCCCCCCTCCTCCCGTCGCCCCGCCCCGTACCTCGCCTTCGCTGCCTGCTCATAGCCCGAGCATCCGGGCCAGTACCACGCGCTGGATCTCCGAAGTGCCCGAGTATATGGTGCTGGCGACCGCGTCCCGGAGGTCTCGCTCCACGCCCGCGTCCTTCATGTAGCCCCATGCCCCGTGGACCTGGATCGCATCCTGGCTGGAGCGAACCCAAGCCTCACTGGTGAACAGCTTCGCTGCGGCCGCCTCCGCCGGGGCCGACCTGCCCTGCTGCTTCAGCCACGCGCATCGGTATATCAGCGACCTAGCCGCCTCCAACCGCACGTACATGTCGGCCAGCTTGCCCGACACACCCTGGAACTTCCCGATGGGCTGGCCGAACTGCTCCCGGGACCGCGCGTACGCCACACACGCCTCGAGTTGGCGCCGCATAGCACCGGCGACGCTGGCGAAAAGGCAGCTCCGCTCCCACTCCATCGACGAGTTGAAGATCGCCATCCCCGCACCCTCGGGGCCCAGCCGGCTCTCCGCCGGGACAACGCAGTCCTGCAGCGTGATCTCGCCCATCGGCGAGGTGCGCAGGCCCATCTTTTCGAAGCTCGTGCTGACCGAAAGCCCGGGAGTCTCAGCGTCCACGAGGAAGGCCGACAGGCCAGGAAGCCCGGGGCGGTCCTGGACTGATGCATAGACCAGCAGCACGTCAGCGATCGGAGCGTTGGTGATGTACTGCTTGGTCCCCTTGAGCACGTAGTGGTCACCGCGCTGCTCGGCGCGCGTGCTCATGTGCAGCGCATCCGAACCGGAGCCTGGCTCTGTCATGCCGTGCGCGCCGATGATGTCGCCAGACACCATTCCCGGCAAATACGCACGCTGCTGCTCTTGGGTACCAAAGATCATCAAGGGCAGCTCGATGCTCCACATCTGCGCGTTGAGCGAGAAGATGAGCCCGCTGTCCTCGCAGCCGTAACCCAGGGCTTCCATAACCAGGGCCGTCGTGATGATGTCGCTGCCCGCGCCGCCCAGGTCGGCGGGTACAGGCAAGCCCAAGATCCCGAACTTGGCGCATGCCTGCCACCCCTCACGGGAGAACTCGCCGGAGGCTTCGCGTTCGATTACGTCCCGGTTGAGTTCCCGCCGCGCGAACGCGGTCGCCGCCTCGGTCAGTTCGCGTTGCTCGGCGCTCAGTGAGAAATCCACGCCCTAACTTCCTCCTTCGGTACTGGCCGCACGCGCGCAAGACGCGGCGGTACCACTAGAGGTTCACTTGCTTGCTGCAGCTCGCATCGGTTCCACCGGATCATGGACATTCCGAACCGACTCCAACGCCCTCGGCCTGGCGGGCAGGCGATACGGCTGCGGCAGCCCTACGAAGGACCGCTGCGTGCCGTTCGGCCCACCGATCGGCGCTAAACCTTAGTGCGGATTCCGCGGCCAGCTGGCGCCGATTGCGCCGGTACTGATCTTTATCCGAGATCAGCCGGTCCATCGCTGCCGCGAGTTCCTCGCGGTTGGCCTGCGGCTGGTACCTCGCCGCCGCATATGCCGACCAGTCGGCGAGTGGGTCGCCGAGCGGGTTGGCTACCACGTAACCACGCGCCGGATCATCGCCGATCTGCTCACGCGCGCCGCTCACGTCGGTGATGACGACGGGCAGGCCAGCGCTGAGCGCTTCCATTGACGCCAGCGGCCAGCCCTCGAAGAACGAATCGAGGACGAAGCCGTCCGCTGCGGCCAGAAGCTGCGTCGGTGCATCGAAATGATCCCGTAGGTGGATTCGCTCGCGGTGCGGCAGGGCGGCGTGCAGCTGGTGCACGCGGCGATAGTAGAGCGGCTCATCGACATTGCCCGCCACGACGAGGTGGGCGGCAGGATGAGTTCTGGCCAGGTCGCTGAACGCGGATATCAATCCATAGATGTTCTTCTGCATGCAGTACCGGCCCATGGACAAAAGGAGGTACTCGTCACCGATACCAAGCGAGTCTCGCGCGGCTTCGCGGTTCCGCAGGCTGCGGCGGTCATCGACGCCGTTCGGGATCGTGACAATGCGCTCAGCAGGGAACTCGGGGTTGACCGCGAGGTGCTGCTTGCGGAGGAGGCCCGACACCGCAACAACGGCGGCGAGGTAGCCCCGGCGGGCAGCCTCGCTGTGCCAGCGCCAGTCCCGTCCGATGACTCCGTTCATGCTGTGCAGGTTGTCCACGTATGGGATACCCAGCTCGCGGGCAGCGTCTGCGGCCCAGACCGGGTCACCATGGCCGCTGATGACGTCTGGCTGCCACTTCCTGATCCAGTCAACCGCCTGGTTAGCGGCAACCTCGCACACCTCGATGCCGTCCGACTTCAGCGCGCACGCTGTGCGGCCTGCGGGTTGGCGGCTGGCAGCGCCGGCTGAGCCGGTGAGTAGGACAGCCGTCTGGACACCCAGCGGCGGTAGCCGGCGGGCCAGGAACGCGACCACCTCCTCCACGCCGCCAACATCCATCGTCGGAACTGCCAGCAGACACCGGAGCGCAGCCTCGCGGGGGGCCGGAGACGAGGCGCAAGACTCGGTGGCCAGTCCGGGTTCGGCGTCGCCGCGCTCAGCCGGCTGAGTCAGCAAGCTCGGCACGCCGGCGGCTGTTTGTCGCGTCCCGAGCAGGGGCGCCGACCAGTCGGCGGGCGAAACTGCAGGGCGTTGACGGTCAATCCACGCCGCTACGCGTGCGTAAGTGCCGCCCAGGTTCAGCTGGCGCATCACCCGGCGGGCCGCAACCCCAGGGCCTGGCCAGGGCTTTCCAAACACCCTGCCATGTTGCCACCTGGCAGCAACTGCTCGGGCACCGCCGTCCGGCAGCAATCGAACTGGTCAGGCAGCCGCATCTTCGGCGGTGCGGGTGCGGCTAAGCCGACGAGCGGGCTGGCTCCGGGCCACAGCCGCGTCAGGTCGCGGCCGCTGGGATCTGAGTTTAAGGATTTAGGACACGCGTTTCGGCCGAGGCGTAAACCTCGTCTCCCTGGTAGACGTCTTGCTAGTGGGTGTTAGCTAGTAGCTAATATGTGTTAACTGAAGCCTAAAGTTACTCTATGTGAGTTTTGCTTACGTAGAGCAGGTATGCTCGGCTCTGTCCTGCTGGTGATCTTGAACCCCGTAGGTTCGACGGCGGATCTTTGCGCTATGGGAGGAACTTTGCTTTATGGGGGTTATCCGCAGGTGGTAGCCAGGCTCGCCGAGGTGCCAGGTCCCGAGCAGCCAGCGGCGGTGCGCGAGTTCCGGCCGATCTCGAACGCCATCGCCGTGACGGCGCGGGTAACCGTGATCATTCCAGCAATGAACGAGGCTGCGAACCTGCCGCACGTGTTCGCTTCGCTGCCACCGTGGGTAGACGAGGTCGTGCTGGTGGACGGCAAATCCACCGACGACACGGTGCTGGTTGCGCGGCGTCTGCGGCCGGACGTGAAGATCGTGATGCAGACGGGCATCGGCAAGGGCGACGCGCTGCTGGCTGGGTTCGCGGCAAGCACAGGTGACATCATCGTGGCGATGGACGCCGATGGATCCACCGACGGGCAGGAGATCCCCAGGTTCGTCGCTGCTCTTGCTGCCGGGGCTGACTTCGTGAAGGGCTCGAGGTTCGCTAGTGGCGGCGGCAGTGCCGACCTGACGGCTATCCGCAAATTCGGCAACCGGGTACTCGGCGCTGCGGTCAATGCGTTGTTCGGAACCAGTTACACCGACCTGTGCTACGGCTACAACGCTTTCTGGTCCCGCCATCTGAACGTCTTGGCCATCGACTGCGCGGGCTTTGAGGTCGAGACCGTCATGAACATACGCGCAGCCAGGGCGGGCCTCCGCGTCCACGAAGTACCAAGCTTCGAATACCGTCGCGTGCACGGTGTGAGCAACCTGCATATTGTCTGGGACGGCCGGCGGATCGCCAGGGTCATCATCCGGGAGTGGCGGCAGTACCGGCGGCAACTGCGGCAGACGCGCAGGCTAGCCCGGGTAGACGTGGTACAGATCTCGGCTGCGGATGACTCACCAGCGACCGCTCATGCCCTGCTGGACTCCCTGACATGAACTGGTTGCTGTGAGCGTGCGCCCGATGCCGTCCGTGTGCTGGCCCAGAGCTGTTAGGGGCCGTGTGCCATGACGCCCTCCGCCAGGGCGGCCGCCGCCAGCAGCGACCTGCTGCCGACGCCGCGTGCTGAAGATGATCACAGTCAGGCACCCGGTCAGCTAGACATCACCGTGGTCATCTGCGCCTACACCGAGGCGAGGTGGCCGCTGACCCAGGCTTCGCTTGCGTCGGTGCTTGCGCAAGACCCGCCGCCGAATCAATTGCTGCTGGTCGTAGACCACAACGCGGCGCTTGCCGAACGTGCCCGGCGCGAGTATCCGCGGCTGACCGTCGTCGAGAGCGACGAGGAACCAGGCCTGTCGGGCAGCCGGAACTGCGGCCTGCGCGAGGCCGCCTGCGGCGTCACGGTCTTCCTCGATGACGACGCGGCGGCGCGGCCCGGCTGGCTGTCCGCTCTGGTCGGGCCGTACAGCGACGCACGGGTCGTGGCGACGGGAGGCAGCGTGTTTCCCGTATGGCCGGCCGCCCGGCCGCCTCGGTGGCTGCCGCCGGAGTTCTACTGGGTCGTGGGTTGCAGCTACCGAGGGTTGCCAGAGGAGACCGGCCCGGTGCGTAACCCGATCGGCGCGAGCATGAGCATGCGAACCGCTCCTACCCGGGCCGTTGGCGGATTTTACTCGGCGGTCGGGCGCGTGGGCGTCAAACCGCGTGGCTGCGAAGAAACTGAGTTGTCCATCCGCCTGAGCGCGAGCCTGCCTGGATCGTTGATCATCTACGTGCCCGAGTCTGGCGTCGACCACACTGTCAGCCGCGAGCGGGTGACCTTCGGGTACTTCGTGCGGCGCAACTGGCACGAAGGCCAGTCGAAGGCCATGGTCGTCCGGCTGGCCGGCGCAGATGCCGGCCTCGAACGCGAACGTCGTCACGTCTTGGCTGTGCTGCCCAGGGCCATACTGAACGAGCTGCGCCGCGCCGTGACTGGCGAGCCGAGCGCGGCGGCGCGAGCGGGGGCGACTGTGGTCGGCGTCGCGGCAGCGGCGTCAGGTTACGTCGTGGCTGCTGCAAGGCTCGGCTTGTCGGGGACGCGCGGGCAGGGCTGACTTCGATGGCCGGCACGGCGGCAGGTCACACCGGTGGCTTGCGGCCGCCAATCCTGGTGGCAGACCTGGAACTGACCGAACCCATCGGCGATATCGGGCCGCAGCTAGCTTCGGACGGCACGCGGTACACCGGAGCTCGCCTGCTGGCGCGCATGCAAACGATGCCAGTGGGCTATGCATCGCTTGGGCAGGACGCCTTCGACGCGCGGTCGGTGGCCCGGGAAGTTTGGCGGCAGATCGGCGGGGCGGTCAACGCACGACGCCGCGAGCACGGTCTGCTTCCCGTGACCGACCTGCCGCTCAGCGGCCTCGCCGCCGAGCCAGCACTCGACAAGCCGCTCGCTGAGCACCCGATGGTCAGCGTCGTTGTCTGCACGCGGGATCGGCCGGTCAGCCTGATGAGGACGTTGTCCGGGCTGGCCCGGCTCCGCTACAACCGGTTCGAGGTAATCGTCGTCGACAACGCGCCGGCGACGGATGAAGCCAGGGCAGCCGTGCTGGACGGATACGGGCACGACGGGTTGGTCCGGTACATCCGGGAGCCACGACCTGGGTTGTCTTGCGCCCGCAATCGGGGCGTAGCCGACAGCCACGGGGAGATCGTGGCCTTCACCGACGACGACGTAGTGGTCGACGAGTGGTGGCTGCACGGACTCGTACGGGGGTTCGGACGTGCGGCCCACGTCGGCTGCGTCACCGGGATGGCCCGGACGGCGGCGCTGGACAACAACACCCAGCTCTACTTCGACAAGCGGCAGGCATGGGGGGTCTCATGCGAACCGCGCGTCTTTGACCTGGCGGACAACCGGGACGCTTCGCCGCTCTACCCGTACTCGGCCGGCATCTTCGGCGCTGGCGCCAACTTTGCGATGACGCAGCTGGCGCTGAAGGACGTCGGCGGCTTCAACGAGGCCCTCGGTGCCGGAACCATGTCCGGGGGCGGCGAAGATCTGGAGATGTTCATGCGGACGGTGCTGGCCGGCTACCGGCTGGTATACGAAGCCTCCGCCGTCGTCTCTCACGCGCACCGGACCGAGCTCGCCGAGCTGGCCAGGCAGATGCATAACTATGGGTCCGGCTGCACTGCGGCGCTGACGGCCATGGTCATGCGCAGCGGACGAGCGAGGCGGGAGCTGCCAGCTAAGATCCTCCGGGGCGGTGCCCGGATATTCGCGATAGGTGAGCGAACCGAAGACGACCAGGCGCTGCCATCGGGACTGGTCCGCAGGGAGTTTGCCGGCCTGGTGCACGGGCCCTGGCTCTACCTTCGTGCGCGACAACGCCTGCGGAGATCTACGGTCGGCGGGGATGTCACAGCTGCCGCGTCGCCCTAGCCGGTCGTGGGGTGGCCTGGATGGCGGCCAGGATGGCGTCCGATGCCAGCCAACGGTCAGCCGGGCTTATCGTTGCGATTTGTGCTCCCATGTACCAGGTATCCTGATCCAGGGAGCAAAAGGGGCTTGTGCAGGTAGATGGCCGTGCCGGTGTACTGCTGGCCTGGCGTGCCTGAGGGGGACTGAGGTGAGCATGCCATCTGGGCGGATGCCTGTCGGCAGGAACGGATCGCCCGCTCCGTAATGGTTGCTCGCGCCGATTCGAGCTCGGTCGGGCGGGTTGATACCCGCGCCGGCGATGGCGAGCGCTCACCCTTGGCAGCCGCCCGGACCCTCTGGAGCGAGCACCAGGACATCATCAGGAACGCGTTTAGCCTGCTGGCTACCACCGGACTGACCTCCGGTCTCGGCTTCGCGTACTGGAACCTTGCAGCCAGGCTCTTCAGCCAGCAGTCGGTCGGGTACAGCGCGGCCGCAATCTCGGTGGTGTCGCTGCTGTCGTGGCTCGGTATCTTTGGCCTCGGCACCCTGCTGATCGGCGAGTTGCCACGGCGTAAAGACGGCGCCGGGCTTGTCACGGCGTCGATTCTTGCATCAGGAGCCGGGTCACTCATCCTGACGATCGCGTTCGTGCTGATTGTGCCGCGGTTTACGTCGAGCTTCGATGACGTCACGGACTCACTCAGCAGGGCGGCGCTGCTATGCGCCGCGGTGGCGCTGACCGCGATGACGCTCGTCTTCGACTCGGCGACGATAGGTTGGCTGCGCGGCGGAATTCAATTCACTCGTAATCTTACGTTCGTCGTAGTGAAGATGCTGACCTTGGTCGCAGCAGCGACGGTCATGCACAATGCCTTCGGCATCGGGATATTTCTTTCCTGGATCGCGGCCATACCAGTATCGCTGGTTCCTATCGCCGTCCGGCTGATGATGGCTGGCCAGTTCAGGATTCCGAGACCAGACTGGCAATTGCTGCGCAGCCTGACCAGGACAGTTGTCGCGCATAATTGGCTCAACCTGGCCATACAAGCGACTCCGCTGCTGATGCCGGTCATCGTCGCGTCGATCGTGCCTGCATCGGCGAACGCGGGTTTCTTCACCGCATGGACTATCTGCAGCATCCTGTACATACTGCCGACCCACCTGTCGACCGTACTTTTTGCGGTCGCGGCCGGCGATCAGCAGGCGCTAGCTCCTAAGCTGCGCTTCACGCTGCGGACATCGATTCTGCTTGGCCTGCCAGGGATGGCGGTTTTGGGCCTCGGCGCTCACTTCATCCTCGGCTTGTTTGGTAAGGGTTACGCGCAAGTCGCGACCGTGCCGATGGAACTGATCGTCCTCGGGTACCTCCCGTCCATACCGAAGTGCTACTACGTCGCGGTCTGCAGAGCGGTCGGCAAGATCTCGCGCGCCGCCGCCGTGCTGAGCGGCTTCGCCTTCGTAGAGATTGCGATGGCGATCATCGGCTGCCTCCGTGGCGGCCTCGTCGGGCTTACCGTGGCGCTGCTGATCATCGGCGTCATCGAGGCTGTCGTGACGCTCCCCGCCGTGGTTAAGGCTGCGCGGCTGACTGGTCGTCATCGTCGGCCTGTGATCGATTCCGCGCCGGTCGCAGGCGCGGGCGACCTTAACGCACTCGGTCTTGCCGACCCCGCAGCCGCGGCGCTCGCACGCGAGAAGCGGGCTCAGCAGCAGGCTGCGCTGAGATTGCTGATGTCATTGTCGGTCCCTGCGCCGAGTCCGGCCCTTGCATTTGCGCAGCAGGAAGGGACGGCTGTACAAAGACGCGAGAACGCGGGCAACGGGCGAAAGGCCGATACAGGCGAAGGCGCCGAAGGCCGCTCCCGGGCCGCCCGGGTAGCGAGAGGCCCGGCCCGGGGGTCGGCCGAAGACCTCGCCCATAACAGGGCTAGGGCCAGCGACGGAATACTACAATCAAGATCAACTGCGCAGCGCACAAAGCGGTTTACCCGCTAGCGATTACGTCAGTGATTCATCGACAGTGCGCGCGGCCGCACGGCTGGGCAGCACGTGAAATGCGAGGGCGTCGTTGATCCGGAACCTGAGACTGCGCAGTCACGACGCCGCCGCGAAGATGCGAGAGTATCGGCTCTGCTTCGGCTGGATGGGCGGCCTGAGCCAGTGCGCGATGGCTGTGGCGGTGCCGAAGCTGCGCGACCGGCCGGTCCCGGTCGCAGTCCCGGGCACATCAATGTCAGTCCTCGTGCGGCCAGGGACAACGGATATCGCGGTGTTCAACACGACGTTCAGGAGTGAGCAATACGGCTTCGTGCTGCCATCCGATCCCACTGTGATAGTTGACGCTGGCGCTTACACCGGTCTGTCGTCGGTCTACTTCGCCCTCCGCTACCCCGCCGCGCGGATCATAGCGCTAGAGCCGAGCCAGTCGAATTACGAGCTGTTGTGCCGCAACACCGAAAATCTGCCGAACGTGACCGCCGTCCAAGCCGCGCTGTGGATCAACAACGAGCGACTCGTGCTCGACGACCCGAACGAGGGCGCGTGGGCCTTCCGCATCAAGCAACCCGCTCTGGCAGTCGATGGCTCATCCGCCACCGTGCGTGCGATGACCATACCGGACATCAGGCGCGAGTTTGCTCCTGACGGCATCGGCCTCCTGAAGCTCGATATTGAGGGAAGCGAACTCGATCTCTTCAGGGCACCGCACGACTGGCTCAGCGGCGTCGGGGCGATATTTGCCGAGCTTCATGACAGGTTCAGGCCTGGTTGCGCACGAGCGTTCTTCAGGGCAGTAGACGACTTCCCGATCGAGGCGTGGCGTGGCGAGGCGGTGATGGTGGCGAGGGCCAGTGAGTGATCCAGGCGAGCCTACGCTTGCTGGCCTGGTGAACTACCGCCTAGGTTCCGGAACGGAACTCCAAAGGTCATCAAGGCGATCGAGTACGTCCGAGTCGTAGCGCAGGTCAAACTTCCGGCCGAAGTAGGCTGACGATCGCGCCATGTCCGCCAGGTCGCCGGTGGACAGGAGGTCGGGATGACCAGATTTAGGATTCGTCCACTTAGCAAAGTGCGTCGTGCACGGCTTAACCACGACCTCGTCTGAGTTGTTGAGAATCGTCGCGGTCGCAGACTCATCCGGGTAGATGGTTGCCCGGAAGTAGTCAATGAATGCCGAATCCTGCAGGACGAACTGATTAAGGTAGACGACGGCCTTGCGGGACAGGCAGTACCAGGCGGAGCCGAACCAGCATGGGCGGTCGGGGGTGAACGGTGCCCGTCGTGCTCGCAGGCCAAGCCGCCACGGCATTGCGTCGGGAAACTTGTAGATCTTGAAAAACGGCTGACTGTAATTGAGGACGTCAACAGGTCTCGCCGCGCCGGACCGCACTGTCTTCCGCAGTCGATCATGGCCCGGGCGTGCACGAGATGACCTGGTCGCTGCCTTGTACTGGTAGAGATAACGACGGCGCATATCACGGCGCTGGCTCGCGCTCGGCAGCTCGCCAATCGGGCTAGCCGTGAGCAGCGCATCCGCCTCAATGCCCGCGAGGTAATCGGGCAGGTCCGCGAGTGGCTTTATCGGGTAATCCTGGGCCGATAGAAGTATCAGCCAGTCAAAGTCGATGTTCTCCTGAATCCAGTTCATCGAACGCCAAGTGCAGTCGATAAGGCTGAAGTCTCCCCAGCGAACCGGGAAATCGCTCGTGATCAGGTGCACTCCGCCAACTGGACGGAGCATGTCGGCGTCGATGTTTGTGTAGAACTGGTCATGATGCACGACTATGGGGGCATCAGGCAGCTGACGGCGAATAGCACGCAGCAGCCGCAGCAGTTGCTCCGGCGGACGGTGGTTAAGGATTAGGAAGCAAACTCTCATGGTTGTGCCAGATTCTACCCGGCCGCAATTGCATGGGACCGGCAGTTTGGGGTCATGTTGGATCGGATCCGGTTAGCTTGCTGGGTGTGGTACGTAGCGGAAGAGGTAGGTACCCCCACTGCTGAAGACAACATGCCAGTCCGGACTCTCGATCATCAGCGTGCGCCACCTGCTGGCCTGTGCCGAGGTCTGCAGACCGTAGTCGACCGCGTACTGCGCCGTTGCCGGCGACCAGAGGGCGAAAAGCTGGTCAGCGGGCGCAGAACCAATGGACTTGGAATGCTTTATGTAGTTCCGGGTCAGCGTCGCCAGATCGCTCTGCGTCGGGTCGAGGCTTCGGATGTCGGAAGGGCTGGCTACGGTGAACCACTGAATATAGTTGCCGTACTGAGGGAAGGTGTCACTATTCGGGATGTCTCCGTAAGACATAATCAGCAGATCGCTGTTGTCAGCGGCCTTCTGCTGGTATACGGCAAGGGCCCGAAGGTCTGAAGTGCGAATTACCGTGGCGTTGTCAAGGCCAAACATGGCAATCAGGTAGGTCGCCAGCAAGCCTAGCGCCAAAACCCCAAGCGGGGCGGACAGCCAACGCGGCGGCTTGGGCGGTGCCGCGGCGAGAGCGAGCACCGCCAGCCAAGGTATGGCGAAGAGAGAAGCCCGGAAGATCCCCTCGTTCCCGTACGGGTTGGCCGCGATCAGCACAAGGCCGACGCCAGGAGCGATGATGTACGCCCATGCTGACCTGTCGCGTCGGCTCCGGTAGAACCCGATGAGCGCCAGGACGATGAGCACCAGGAGACCGAGAGCGAGGGCGTGGGAACTCTCATTGACGATCGGCAGCCTGCTGAGCCCAGGTGTGGCGACAGTCTTAGGCGGGGCAAAGTTGGATAGGTCACCGAGGTCCTGGAAATCGATGAATCCGGAAAGGACGCCGCGGTTGAGCACGGCCCACAGCAGGGCAGGAACCAACACGGTCGCGGGCACGTACCACGGCCGGATGACCCGGAAGACGGCCAGGATGATGAGTACGCCGCCGACTATGTACGGACTCAACTCGTGTGTAACGGCCAGCGAGCATCCGGCGAAGGTCAGCAGGGCGATCCGCCAGCGCTCCGTGATGCCAGGCCACGACCGGCCCAGGACCAGGCCGTAGACGCCTATGCCGAGGACAAAGCCCACCGACTGTGGGGAGAAGTAGTCGGCGCCTATGGCGTTGACGAGGACGACAAGAGTGATACCCGCCCAGATGCGGTACCCGGGGCGGAAGAGCTGGCCGAAGAAGAAGCGCAGTTCGGCGAGCGCCACCAGGCCGACGACAAATGGCCAGCACGCGGCCAGGCCAATCGGATTGGCGACATGAGCTAGGTTGCACACCCAGGCGATGGCCGAGAAAAATCCAGAGTAAGCCTGGTAAATTCC
>JASHTT010000542.1 GCA_030040415.1 Streptosporangiaceae bacterium
CCAGGGCGATGGCCAGCACGATCGAGGCGGCCAGGCCCTGGTGGGCGACGAGCGAGGCGGCACCACGTTCGAGGGCGGCCAGCCAGCCCGGCTCGCCGCTCTCCATGCTCGCGATCATGCCGTTCAGCGCCTGCGGCGCCCGGTTCCCCGGCAGCAGCGCGAAATAGGCCAGGCTGAGCCACAGCACGAGCCACAGCGCCCGCGCCACGTGGGCACCCACGGCACGCGCCGCCGTAAACGGGGCCCGGCTGCCGGGACGATCGGCCGGCCACAGCAGGACAGCCAGGAGCGCGTAGATAATCACCGCACCCGGGGCGCCGTTGACCGGGCTTGCGCTGCTGGTCAGCACCATCCCAAGGCCCTCGCCGAACCACCACACCCCGAACGCCCAGGCGACCGATGCGGCCATCGCCAACCGCACCGTCGGGCGGCACGCGATGCCGATGCCGATCAGGAGCTGGATCGTGGCGAAGATCGAGTTCAGCAGCACCGGGTGATGCGATACGAGCGTGGCGTCCCAGGTGATCGGGCTGGCGACGACGCGCGGATTGCCGGCCGCCGTTGCACCGATCATCTGGTTGAACGCACTGGAGAACATGAAGGACTGATACTGAAGCAGGGCGACGAGCAGCCATATGGCAGCCAGCCCCAGTTGCAGCCGCCGCCTGACGTCGGGCGCCCCCCTGGCCGTATCGGCACGGGCGCTCAGGCTGTCCCGGCGCCCGAGACGGACGCCCGTAGCCGCGATCTCGCTCATTCGGCTTCTCCTCAGCTCCCCGGGTCTGGCCGCCTCGCGGGCGGGCGAGTCCTTCCCGGGGACACCGGCATCGATTGGCCAGGAGCCGCAGTGCAGCTCTCAGCGCTGCCTCAGAATTCGAGAAAGAATACTAGCCCGCGCTTTTCTGCGCTTCAAGAGCGGACCCCAGACTAATTCTTACGATCCCAGCCTATAATCGAGAACCCGCAGCTAGGACCCGCCATAGACGGGTGAAAAGCATTGCCACGGCAATACCCATTGGTGGTATTGGGCAAACTACCGGGGGGTATTCGGAAAACCCCGCGGGGGTATTTGCGCTGGTCAATAGACGGCGGCAGTTCCGCCCAATCCGCGCCGTCCGGCAAGGCGCTCACTGCGCTAGGGAGCCACAGGTCCGCCACGGGAGTCGGCGGAATCTAACCGAGTCGGCAGCGCGCGGGACCTGCTCGCGGAACCGTGCTGGGGAAGACTGCGGGACAAACGACAGGCGTAAGTCACCGGGCGACCGCCGGCACGGCGATCGACCGTGGCAGACTAGCAATGCGCTGGGTACCACTTTGCGGACTTGAAGGACCAGGGCACCCGTATGCTGACGTCGGAGAAATCGGACAGCGCGCCATTTCCACGCCGTGGCCAGAGTCAGTCACGCGGACTGACGCCGACGGCGAGGCTCTTGGCTTTCGCGCTGCTTGCAGTTTTGCTCTTCGTGGGAGCCCGCGAGGTAGGCCATAGCCTCGGGCCGATCGGCTCCCACCCTGCCCGCTCAGTGATAGCGCCGCACAGCGGATCGGGCGGCGGCATGAACATGGGTGCCGGAATTCACCGTCTCCCGCGGTCTGCAGATGCGACGCGCTGACGTAGCAGTGACGGCCGGGCAGCAGGCACCGCTCGAACTCATCGTCGGCGGCATGACCTGCGCGGCCTGCGCAGCCCGGATAGAGAAGCGGCTGAACCTGCTGGACGGGGTCAGCGCGACCGTCAACTACGCGACAGAACGCGCTTACGTGACGGCGGCAGGCGGACGTGACGCCAGTGAGCTGATCACCGCGATAGAAGCGGCCGGTTATACCGCCGCGATTCCCGCACCCACGACAGGCAGCCAGCCCGGCCTGCCCCGGCAGGCTCGCGAGCTCGGCCTGCGCCTTGCCATATGCATCCCCCTCGCGGTGCCCGTGGTGGTGCTCGCCATGGTGCCATCACTGCAATTCGCAGGGTGGCAGTGGTGGTGCCTGCTGCTGACGATCCCAGTAGTCAGCTGGGGGGCCTGGCCCCTGCACCAGGCAGCATGGGCGAAGCTACATCACGCCACTGCGAGCATGGACACTCTGGTCAGTCTTGGCATCGCGGCGTCGTTCCTGTGGTCGTGCTATGCCCTGCTGTTCGGTGGAGCCGGGATGATAGGCATGCGGATGCCATTCGAGCTTCGCTTCGATCCGGACACTGTGCACACCCTGTACCTAGACGTTGCCGCCGGAGTGACAGTGTCGGTACTGACCGGCCGCTACCTAGAGGCGCGTGCCAAGGACAAGGCCGGGTCCGTGCTCGCGAGCCTGGCGCGTCTCGGCGCCAAGACCGTGTGCGTGCTGCGGGACGGTGCCGAGCTGAGGGTCAGCGCGGACGAGCTGGTGCCTGGCGATCTGTTCGTGGTCCGGCCAGGGGAAAAGATAGCGACCGATGGCACGGTGCGTGAAGGTTGCTCGGCGGTGGACGCCTCCTTGCTCACTGGCGAGTTTGCGCCTGTCGAGGTCGGCCCGGGCGACGAGGTTACGGGCGGCACGGTGAACCAGAGCGGACGGCTGGTCGTGCGCGCGGACCGAGTCGGCGCGGAGGCTACGCTCGCCCAGATAGTCAGCCTGGTCATCGGCGCGCAGGCAAGCAAGGCAAACGCACAGCGACTGGCCGACCGGCTGTCGGCAGTCTTCGTGCCGTGCGTCATCAGCCTGGCGATCGTGACACTTGGATTCTGGATCGGCGCCGGCCTGGCCGCCCCGGCCGCGTGGGGCGCGGCCTTCGCGGTGCTCGTCGTCGCCTGCCCCTGCGCGCTCGGCCTGGCGACGAGCACCGCACTGCTTGCTGGCACTGGACGGGGCGCAGAGCAAGGCATCCTGATCAGGAACATGCAGGCGCTGGAATCGGCCCGGCGGGTCGATGTGGTGCTCCTCGACAAGACTGGGACCCTCACCACCGGTGCGATGACCGTCCAGCAGGTCTTCGCGGCAGCCGGTACTGAAGAGAAGGAAGTGCTGCTCGCCGCTGGCGCGGCCGAAGACGCCTCGGAGCATCCCGTCGGCCAGGCCATCGCCCGGCACGCGGCGGCAGCTGGATTGCTGCCGCCCGCAACCGAGTTCGCGAGCCTTCCGGGGCTCGGCGTAACGGCGCGGGTCGGTGGTCAGGTTGTCACCTGCGGCAGTCTGCGGCTGTTTGCCGACCAAGGCACCGAAGTGCCTGCTGACCTGCGCCTAGCCGCTGCTCGGGCCGCAGACGAGGGAAGCACTGTCGTGCTCGTCGGCTGGGATGGGCACGCGCGCGGACTAGTGGCCGTCGCCGACTCGGTGCGCCCGAGCGCGCCGACGGCCATTCGCGAGCTCGCCAGGCTCGGGGCCAAGGTGCTGCTGGTAACTGGCGACAACCGGCGGGCCGCCCTGACGATGGCGGAAAGGGCGGGGCTGGACGGCGCCGCCGTCCACGCCGACGTGCGGCCCGAAGGCAAGGTCGAGTTGGTGCGTCAGTTCCGGGCGCAAGGCTTGCGGGTAGCCATGGTCGGCGACGGCATCAACGACGCCGCCGCGCTGGCGCAGGCCGATCTCGGCATGGCGATCGGCTCGGGCACCGACGTGGCCATCGGAGCCGCCGACATCACCTTGGTGCGCTCAGACTTGCTGGGCGTCCCCGAGGCCATCCGGTTGGCCAGGTCTACGCTGCGCGTCATCCACTCGAATCTGACCTGGGCGTTCGGCTACAACCTGGTGGCGATCCCGATCGCGGCGCTGGGTTACCTCAATCCCCTACTGGCCGGTGTCGCGATGGCGGCCAGCTCGCTGATCGTCGTTGGCAATAGCCTCCGGCTGCGCCTGCACGGAATTCCGTCGCGAAGGCTCGCCGTGACCGCGGAGCAGCCGACGTGATCGACCAGGCACCCCCGCCGCGGCCGGCCACTGCCGCAGCCCGGCCGGTTCCCGGGCCGGCCTCCTCGCTGCTGCGCGGCGCGCTAGGACCGGTCGTCTGCTCCGTGCTGCTGCTGGCGCTGCTGTCGGCCTGGGTGGTCACCGGTGGCGCCGGAAGGATCAGTCGGGTCCGCATCGATATCACCGCAGCCTCGGTTCCGGCGCCTACGTCAGCTGGCGGCCCGACCGCCATGTATCTGACGGTGGTGAACCTGAGCCGCGCAGACCGGCTGGTCTCGGTCACGACCCCGGCCGCTACGCGGGTCGAGTTCGTACAACATGACGGGAGCGCACTAGGACCGGGTCGGCGGCTCACTGGCATCGCCATACCAGCCCGCGCGACGGTGAACCTCAGTCCGTTCGGTGCAGACCTGGTATTCGTGGGCACTCGCCGGCTGACTGTGGGCGACACGGTGCCCGTCACTCTGTCCTTTGCCGCCGCCGGCAGCGTCACTGTGCAGGCATCCGTGACGCCGCCCGGGACTCCCTGATCGGCTACTGGCCCGCCTGGAGTCGCCGCGGACCCCTGCCCGTGGCTGAAGCGTGGTCGAACGGTACTCCCGAACGCCAGCGCCACCGCTTCGCCGCTGGCGCGCGCCTCGTGAAAGGCTGTTGTCATGGACTACACGAACCTCGGGCGCTCGGGGCTGTCGGTGAGCCGGCTCTGCCTCGGCACGATGAACTTCGGACCACTGACGCCACCCGACGAAGCGCGGGCGATCATGGATCACGCGCACGAACTTGGCATCAACTTCTTCGACACCGCGAACAGGTACGGCGGCGGGTCGACGCCACCCGGTCAGGTAGCGGGCAATAACCAGGCTCACGCCGGATGGACCGAGGAGATCATCGGCGAGTGGTTCGCCTCCGGGGGCGGACGTCGTGAGCGCACGGTGCTGGCGACGAAGCTCTACGGCGCGATGGCTGACTGGCCGAACGAGGACAAGCTGTCCGCGCTCAACATCCGGCGGGCCTGCGACGCGTCGCTGCGGCGGCTGCGCACGGACTACATCGACCTGTACCAGATGCACCACGTCGACAGGAACACCCCGTGGGACGAGATCTGGCAGGCGATGGAGGTGCTCGTCGGGCAGGGCAAGATCCTCTACGTCGGCTCGTCCAACTTCGCCGCCTGGCACATCGCGAAGGCCAACGACGCGGCGGCGGCACGCGGCTTCTTCGGCCTGGTCAGCGAGCAGTCCATCTACAACCTGATGACGCGGCACATCGAGCTGGAGGTGTTGCCAGCCGCCATCGACTACGGCGTTGGCATCATCCCGTGGTCGCCACTGCAGGGTGGGCTGCTCGGCGGCGTCCTGCGCAAGGAGCGCGAGGGCCGACGCCGGGCCGGCGCCGGGGCGCGGGCAGAGATCGAGCGCAACCGCGATCGCCTCGAGTCGTACGAGATCCTCTGCGAGGAACTCGGTGCGGAGCCCGGGACCGTGGCCCTCGCCTGGCTGCTGCATCAGCCCGGAGTGACCGGGCCCATCGTCGGGCCGCGCACGATGGCGCAGCTGGACGACGCGCAGCTGGCCCTGACGCTGACCCTCGACGCCGACGCGCTGAAGCAACTCGACACAATCTTCCCCGGCTACCGGACGGCACCCGAGCACTACGCCTGGTGATGTGACTGCCGACCGACCGGGCCTGGCCGGGGCTGTTGTACTTAGCTAGCGGATCCGCCGGTGGCGAGGCGCATCATGTCGGAGTCCAGGTCGACCGATACCTCGTCGTCCGCGGCGCTGTCGAACTCGTGCTGGTAGCTGTCCCACGCCTCGTCCCTGACCTGCTGCGCGAAACCGCTCTCCACCAGCAGCACAAGCTCTCGCGCGGCCCTGTCGATACGCTGGGCGAAGGCCGGGTCGGCCCAGTCCTCGGTAGCGGCGAACAGCGAGGTCGGCACGACGGTCGCGCGCAGGTAGGCGAACAGCGAACGCATCTGCTCGTCCACCACGAGCGCGTGCCTGGCCGTGCCCGCCGTCGCGGCCAGCACGACAGGCGTAGCGATCAGCAGGTCGTCGTCGAGGACCTGGAAGAACGAGGTGAACAGGCCGCTCGGCCCGGCCTTGTAGACGGGCGTGGCCGCGATCAGGCCGTCGGCATCGCCGATGGCGGCGATCGCACCCCGCAGCTTCGGACCGGTCAGCCCGGACACTAGCGCCGCCGACACCTCGGTGGCGAGTTCGCGCAGGTCGATGAAGCGGACCTGAACCGAGCTTTCGCGCTGCGCGGCGAGCGCGCTGACCCGCTCGGCGACCCGGTCGGCGAGCATCCTGGTCGAGGACGGGTCACTGGCGCCAGCGCTCACCACCACGAGCCTGTGGATCCCCGCGTCCTGATTGTTGTTCATTTAGCTTGCTTCCTCGTATCTGTCAGTGGGTTCCTGGCGGGTTGCCGCAGCCCGGCCGCTGGCCAGCTTCAGGCAGATCGCCCGTAGTTGCCGTAGCTCGTCGCGGCTGAGGTCCGCGGTCATCGCGGCAGCGACGCCGCGGGCGTGCTTGCGCCCGATCTCGCGCTGCCTGGCCTGGCCGGCACAGGTCAGCGCGAGCAGCACGCCACGGCCGTCTGCCGGGTCGGGCTTGCGCTCGACCAAGCCGCGTGCCACAAGCCGGTCCACCATCCTGGACATGGCCGGCTGGCTCAGCAGCACATGCCGGTTCAGCTCGCCGAGCCGGACGGGCTGCGCGCACTTAGACAGCGTGTACAGCACGTCGTACTCGCGCATGGACAGGTCCGCCCAGACGTCCTGCACGCTGAACTCCTTGATCAGCGTGGCGTGCGCGGCCAGCAGCGCCTCCCACGCGTCGTTCGCGAGCACGCCCGCGCCCGTCATCACGACCGCCGTCACAGGCTCGGGTAGGTCGCGACCGCTTCGGGCGCGCTGTCCTGGTACGGGGACGTACCGGTCACGTTGTCCCCGCGGTTGGCGTTCGGCCTGGCCTGGCGCGGAGCCTGGTCGCCGTAGGCCGCCGCGACCAGGCTTGCGTGCGTCGGCGCCTCCGGCGTCTGCGGATCCTGCCGCGCGGCGATCTCCTTCCGCAGCACTGGCACAACCTCTGCGCCGAGCAGCTCGAGCTGATTGAGCACGGTCTTCAGCGGCAGGCCGGCGTGATCTACCAGGAACAGCTGCCGCTGGTAATCGCCGAAGTACTCGCGGAACGTCAGCGTCTTGTCGATGACCTCCTGCGGGCTGCCCACCGACAGCGGCGTGGAGTCCATGAAGTCCTCCATCGTCGGCCCGTGTCCGTAGACCGGCGCCTCGTCGAAGTACGGCCGGAACTCTCGCTTCGCGTCCTGCGAGTTCCGCGCGATGTAGGCCTGGCCGCCGAGGCCGACGATCGCCTCGGCCTCGGTGCCGTGCCCGTAGTGCGCGAACCGCTGCCGGTAGAACCGGATCAGCCGGATGTAGTGCTCCTTCGGCCAGAAGATGTTGTTGGCGAAGAACCCGTCCCCGTAGTACGCGGCCTGCTCGGCGATCTCTGGCGTGCGGATCGAGCCGTGCCACACGAACGGCGGCACGCAGTCCAGCGGCCGCGGTATCGAAGTGAAGCCCTGCAGCGGGGTACGGAACTTCCCCTTCCAGTCCACGACGTCCTCGCGCCACAGCCGGTGCAGCAGGTTGTAGTTCTCCAGCGCCAGCGGCAGGCCCTGCCGGATGTCCTGGCCGAACCAGGGGTACACCGGCGCGGTGTTGCCGCGACCGAGCATCAGGTCCATCCGGCCCTTCGACAGGTGCTGCAGCATCGAGTACTCCTCCGCGATGCGCACCGGGTCGTTGGTCGTGATCAGCGTCGTCGCCGTGGACAGGATCAGCCTCTTCGTGGTTCCGGCGACGTAACCGAGCAGCGTCGTCGGCGCAGAGGAAAAGAACGGCGGGTTGTGGTGCTCGCCGATCGCGAACACGTCCAGGCCGACCTCTTCGGCCTTCTGCGCGATCTGCACCACCGCGTCGATCCGCTCAGCCTCGCTCGGCGTCTGCCCGGATACTGGGTCCCTGGTGATGTCGCTCACCGAGAAGATTCCGAACTGCATTGGCGCGTGCTCCCTCGTTCCGTCGTCCGGGACGGCGACCCCGGACCCCGCCCTCGATATATGCGTTTGCATCTACCAACGTGCCAACACCGAGAGTATTCCCAGCCGCGAGGCCACGCGGGCCCGCGCGGCGGACCCTGGCGCCAACCGGTCGTTTGTGGCATCCTGCGCTCAGCGCCCGTTGCCGTGTTATAGGGAGGAACGTGGCAAACCGGCTTGCTGCCTGCCTCTTAAGCGCGGTCTCCGCGGTCACCCTCGTGTTCGTGCTGGCTGCCAGCGCAGAACCGAACGCGGGTGCCTCGGTCGCCGCTTCGGGTCAGGCGGCTAGCCCGCCGGCTGGTGGCGGGACGTGGCAGAGCGCCCAGATCGTGCCGGGCCTGGCCGCGCTCAACTCCGACGGCGGCGCCAGCACGAGTTCCATATCCTGCGCGGCGCCCGGCGACTGCACGGCCGTCGGGTACTACGAGAACGACAGCGGCGACACCCAGCCGTTCGTCGCCAGCCAGACGGCCGGCACCTGGGGCGACGCGCAACAGGTGCGGGGTCTGGCCACCTTGGACACTGGCGATGAAGCCGAGCTCAGCTCGGTGTCCTGTGCGGCGGCCGGCGACTGCACCGCCGGCGGGGAGCTCGAGCAGTCAAGCGGCGCCTATCAGGCGTTCGTCGTGACGCAGGCGTCCGGCACCTGGGGCAAGGCCGAGGTCCTGCCCGGCACCCGGGCGCTGAACGCCGGGGGCGCCGCCATCGTCGATGCGGTGTCCTGCACGGATCCTGGCGACTGCACAGCGGCAGGCACGTATATCGACGCCAATAGCGAACACCAGGCGTTCGTCGCCACCCAGACGGCTGGCGCCTGGGCAAGCGCGGCGGAACTGCCCGGCCTTGGTGCCCTCAACTCCGACGGATACGTCCAGCTCGCCGCGCAGTCGCTGTCCTGCGCGGAGCCTGGCGACTGCAGCCTCGGCGGCAGCTACAACGCCAGCTCGAGCACGCAGGCGTTCCTGGCGAACCAGCAAAGCGGCACCTGGCAGGCTGCGGCGGAGGTACCAGGTACTGCAACGCTCAATACCGGCGGCGACGCGCACGTCACCTCGGTGTCCTGCCCGGCGGCCGGGGACTGCACAGCCGTAGGCGGTTTCTATGACGCCGACGGATACCAGCCGTTCGCGGTGACCGAGAGCGGCGGCACCTGGGGCGACGCCAGCCAGCTGCCCGGCACCGCGGCGCTCAACACCGGCGGCGACGGCGCGGCCTACTCGGTGTCCTGCGCCAGCGCCGGCGACTGTGCGGCGGGCGGATACTACAAGGGGTCCGACGGATACCAGGCCTTCGTCGCTGGCGAGACCAGCGGTACCTGGGCGAACGCAACCGAACTGGACGGCATCGGCAAGCTCAACACCGGCGGTGACGCACTCGTCAACTCGCTCTCGTGCCCCGCGCCTGGTGATTGCAGCGCGGTCGGCAGCTACGAGACGACAGGCGGCGGTGAGCAGGTCTTCGACGTCGGCGAGGCCGACGGCAGCTGGGGCGACGCCCAGCAGATCCCAGGGACCGGAACGCTCAACACCGCTGCCGACGCCTACGCGCAGTCGGTGTCGTGCGCCACGCCGGGCAGTTGCAGCACGGGCGGCTGGTACGAGGAAACCGACGTCGGCTACGAGGGGTTCGTCGCGACCGAGATCGCGGCGACGAAGACCACCGTGGGCTTGTCGCGCACGAGCGTCAGCTACGGCGACGAGAACGCCGAGCGCTTGTCGGTCACAGTCACCGCAACAGGCGCCAGCCCGGCGGGCACGGTCACCCTTCTCGTAGGCACGAGCAAGCTCTGCACGGTCACGCTCGCGGGCGGCACGGGCTCATGCACCCCGTCGGCCACCAGGCTCAGCGCCGGCCCGGCCAAGATCACGGCCGACTACGCCGGCAGCGGCGTGTTCAGCCCGTCGGCCTCCGCGGCCAGGACCCTGACCATCACCAGGGCCGCCACCAGCACCAGCCTGTCGCTGTCGGCGGCGACCGCCAGCTACGGCCACGAGCAGACAGAGCACCTGACGGTGAAGGTCGTCGCCGACAATGCCGGCCCGCCAGCCGGCAGCGTGACCATCACGGCCGGCCGCACGACGGTCTGCGTGATCGACCTCAAGGCCGGCCAGGGCTCGTGCTCGCTGACCGCTAAGCAACTGAGCCCCGGCACCTACCACCTCATCGCCCGGTATCCGGCAGTCCGGGACTACGCCACCTCGGCATCGCCCGCCAAGACCCTGAAGGTGACGAAGTAGCGCCCGTCACCTAGCACAGGCCTGGCACGAGCCGCTTCGCATGCGCCGCGTAGTCGACGTATGACCCGGCACTACGCGCGCCGCCAAGTTCATACCGGTCCGGCAACGGGGCGCTCCGTAGGATCGTCGCCATGACGGACAAGCCGCCTGCGCCGCGGATCACGTCACGCAACGCGGCCTTCCAGCAGTGGCAGGCGCTGCTGTCCAACCGTGCGAAGCGCCACCGCGCCGGTGAGTTCGTCGTCCAGGGCGTGCGGCCGATCACGCTCGCAGTCCGCCACGGCTGGCCGATCCGCGCCATGCTCTACGACATGACCAGGCCGCAGTCCGACTGGGCCGCGGACATGCTGGCCGCCGCCGGCGCGCGCACCGTCGCGATGGCGCCAGAACTGCTAGCCGAACTCGGCGAGAAAGACGACGGCGTGCCCGAGCTGGTCGCCATCGCCGCTATCCCCGCCGACGATTTCTCCCGCGTTCCGGACGCGCCTGACCTGCTGGCTGTGGCGTTCGACCGGCCCTCCAGCCCCGGCAACGTCGGCACGCTCGTCCGGTCGGCCGACGCCTTCGGCGCGCACGGGGTGGTCGTGACCGGCCACGCCGCCGACCCGTACGACCCGAGGTCGGTCCGCGCCTCCACGGGTTCGGTGTTCACGGTGCCCGTCGTCCGGGCCGCCAGCCACGCCGACGTACTGGCGTGGGCGCGGACGAGGAAGGCAGCGGTGGTCGGCACCGACGAGCAAGGCGCCACCGACGTCGCGAGCATCGACCTGACCGGGCCGACGGTCCTCGCTATCGGGAACGAGGCGACGGGGCTGTCTGCGAGCTGGCGGGACGCGTGCGATGTGGTGGCCCGGATCCCGATGACCGGCGCGGCGAGCTCGCTCAACGCCGCGAGTGCGGCGACCGTGGTTCTCTACGAGGCTGCCCGGCAGCGCCGCGCGGCTAACCGGGGGCGAGCCGCCGTGCGACCGCCCGCATGAGCGGCGAGCAGACGGACTCCTGCACGCACCGGGCGAACAGCCATTGCCGCACCCGGCCGGCGTCGAGGCCGGCCAACTCCGCCATCCGCGTCGCCAGCGCAGCCGGGTCGGCGGCCAGCCGCTCGTCGCAGTTCAGCATGTGCTGCAGGACGTCGTAGGCCGGGTCGCCCACGTACGGCTTGGGGTCGATGACCAGCCACGGCATCCGGTGCGCGGCCAGGACGTTCGCCGCGTGCAAGTCGGTCACCAGCAGGACGCAGGTATCCGAAGTGTCTGGCAGCTCGCGCCACACGGCCATCCCCGCCCGGGCCAGCCCCGGATCGATCTGGTCCGGCGCAGCGGCCGCCGCGTACCCGGCCTCGAACTCGGCAGCCCACGCGGCGCACATATCCCGCAGCGGCCGGAACGGGTAGCCCGCGTGCGGCTGTGCCCACAGCCGGCGCAGCAGCCCGGCCACGACTACGTCCTGCTGCGGCCCGGGCAGCGCCTCGCCTAGCGGCGTGCCCGGCACGCACCGCTCGAGCAGCATCGCCACGAACGAGGTGTCGCTGCGGACGGCATGCAGGCGGGCTGTCCCGTTCCCATCCCAAAGCCGCAACCCGGCGGCCTCGTCCCGCTCCTCGCCGCCGGGGAATGGGAACGCGACCTTGAGCACGAGCTGCGCACCGTCGGCCGCGGTAACCGGGGCTACCCAGGAGCACTGGCCACCAGGCTGGAACGGATCGCCGACTCGCAGCGACCACAGGTCGGCCAGGCCGGCCACGGTTCGCGGCAACTCGGCGATCCAGTCCCGGATGCCCGGTTCTCGCGCTGCGGTGTCCGCGAGGTTGGCTGGCACCGGGAAAGCTGCCATCCGGTCAGGTCATCGCGCTGCGCATGGCGACCTGCGAGAGCTCCGGCAGCTTGCTGACGGCGGCGGCGGCCGCCAGCCGGACGCCCGCGACCGCGAGCCCGAACCCGTACGCCGCGGCGCACGGCAGCAGGACGCCGAGCCGGATCGCCAGCGGAGCGGTCGAGGCCAGTTCCACGGCGATGATGACCGGTGTGGCGAGCGCGGCGGTGCCGGCCAGCGTGCCGAAGATGCCGCCGACCCGGGAGCCGCTGTAGCCCTGTGCTGCTGTCAGCATCGGCGTGCCGGCCCGCTTAGCCATCGGATAGGGCAGCACAACGGTGAACAGGTCACTGAGCCCGAGCGCAGCGCCAAGGCCAGCAACGGCAACAGGCGCGGCCTCGACGCCGTACAACACCGGATGCCCGACCGCAGCCCCGAGGGCGAAACAGACCGCGACGACCAGCGGCGCGCCGATGACGGCGAACACGATGTTCTGCCCGGAGAAGTAGGCACGCAGGTCCTTCTCCCGGCCCAGCGCTGTCGCTTCCCAGATGAACGGCGGGCCGGTCAGGCCGGCTGCGTTGGTGTGGAAGATGCCGGCAAACGCGGCGCCGAAGACCGCGCTCGCCACGATGACCCCGGGATGGTGGGGCTTGCCGATGATGGAACTCGCCGACACGGCCGCGGTGATGACCGCGACGATCGCCCAGTAGACCAGCGACGTCGGATCGCGGCGCTGGTAGAGCCAGAACCTGGCGGCGACGGCGCCGCGCAGGCCCCAGCGGGCCAGCGGCAGCTTCGCGCCCCGCACGCGTGCCGCCTGAGTCGTGGTGTCCGCCGTCACCAGCGCCCTGTTGAGCGCCAGGATCCACAGCCAGCCGAACACGACGATGGCGGCCGCCAGCGCCGCCAGCCGGGCGAGCGCCAGGCCCGGGTGCCCGTCGGAGGCGTCCTGGATCGCGTGCGCCGCGAGGCCAGGCGGCAGCCAGCGCATCCACGAGTCGAAGCCCGCGAAGCTCGACGCGGTGATCTTGCCTTCGGCGGCCGCCTTAGGCACCACCTGGGTGAAGAACTCGTACAGCGCGACCAGCGGGATGACCAGGAACGCGGCGAGGTCCCGGCCGCGCCGCGAGCGGAGCAGGCCAGCCAGCGACGTGGTCACGAACCTGGACAGGGCGATGCAGAACAGCACCTGAAGCGCCACCGCGAGCACCGCGACGACCTCGCCGAGTGCGCCGCTGGCCAGCCCGACGGTCACGCCGAGCAGGCCGATCACGTTGGCGATCGGCCACGCGCCGGTCGCCGACGCCGCGAGCAGCCCGGGCACCAGCTTGCGAGTGGGCACCGGGTAGAGCGCCAGCGTGGCCGGGTCGAGCGTGCTGTCCACGCCGAACACCATGATCGGCGCGATCAGCCAGCCGAAGGCGAACACCGTGAAGAT
>JASHTT010000543.1 GCA_030040415.1 Streptosporangiaceae bacterium
CGCCGTCCCGGGTGATGCTGGTCGCGATGTTCGTGGCGTCAGAGGAGGCCACGTCCGGCTCGGTCATGCAGAACGCGGACCTGATCTCCCCGTCCAGCAGCGGCCGCAGCCATCGCGCCTGCTGCTGCGGGGTACCGAACTCGGCGAGCACCTCCATGTTGCCGGTGTCAGGCGCGGCGCAGTTCAGCGCCTCGGGGGTGAGGAACGACCGGCCGCTCAGCTCGGCAAGCGGCGCGTACTGCAGGTTGGTCAGGCCGGCCCCCTCCGGGTGATTGGCGAGGAACAGGTTCCACAGCCCCTGCCTGCGCGCCTCGGCCTTGAGCTCCTCCATCACCGGCGGCCGTTCCCACGGCCGGCCCGCGGCCGCTAGCTCGGCCGCCTGTTCACCGAACACCTTCTCGGCGGGCACGACGTACTCGTCGATGAAGGCCTGCAACTGGCCGCGGAGTTCCTCGGTGCGCGCGTCGAAGGTGAAGTCCATTCCTGCTGCCTCCCAGCGGCCGACCGAGCCTGGGAATAAGATTACCTACCAGTCAGTACGGCTTCACCCCGCCTGGCTGTACAGATTGGCGTATCGCTCCAGCGACACGAGCAGCCGCCCGCCCGGATACAGCTCGGGGTGCAGGTAATGGCCCCGGTCGCGGTCAGTTTTGTCGGCCTCCACCGGAATGCGGTTCGCGTTAGCCCACGCGTCTTGCCGGATTCCGGTCACCTGCCACGACACTTGCTGTCCGGGGTGTCCCCCGGCGATCGAGAACCGGCCGTCCTCGATCAGCGCCGACACGTGCAGGTCTGGAGCAGGCTTAAGCAGCGCTGTGAGCTGGTAGCGGTAGTCCCGGTTCAGTGCCCCGAACCAGTCCGGCAGGTCCACCGTCGCCCTGCCGTCGCCATCCAGTGTCACGACGCCGTTGTAGACGTTCATCATGTCCGGCGACTCGACGAAGGAGTGATACAGGTACTTGTTCGCTGGATCCAATGGATGATCGATCTTGAACGACCCGCTGCTCTTCGACAGGTGCCCGTTCACCTGGGCGTTGCCCTCGGTGACCAGCGCCGTCCCGTGCGCGGAATACGCCACGAGCCCGGTGCCATTGGTTGACTGCGCGTAGACGCCGATGCCACCACCGGTTGTTTCGTCAACGCCGCGGACGCCATAGCCGCTCGTGCTCTCTGTCAGCCCGTACACACCCGAACCGTTGCCGTTCGTAGTCCGCCCGTAGACACCGTGACTACCAGCCGTGCTGGTGTCGATGCCCGCGACCCCGCTCATTCCCGCGGTGGCGGCCTCGCCTTGTATACCGGTGCCGTTCGTCGAGGTCCCGAGCACGCCATAGCCACCACGCGGACTGGTGTCCGCGCCCTGCACCCCGGGAATGCCCTGGGCCGCGGTCGTCCCGTACACGCCGACACCATTGGTGGACCGCCCGTAGACACCGTGACTACCAGCGGTGCTGGTGTCGATGCCCGCGACCCCGCTCATTCCCGCCGTGGCGGCCTCGCCTTGTATACCGGTGCCGTTCATCGAGGTCCCGAGCACGCCATAGCCACCACGCGGACTGGTGTCCTCACCCAGCACAGCGGGATTGCCGTCGGCCGATGAGCTGCCCATTACGCCGGCAAGGCCAGTCGAATTGCCCCAGACGCCAACGCCTTTGAGCGAGTTCCCGCGTACGCCAAAGCCACCACCGGAGCTAGTGTCCTTACCCATCACCCCGCAGAATCCCGTCGCAGCCGTGATCCCGCGCACGCCGGTGCCACCGGAAGACTGCGCCAGCAGGCCGTAGCCCGTTGTCGTCGTGATGGAGGTGGTCGCGGTGGCGGAGTTAGCCGTGCCCAGCGTTACTGGCTGGCCGTTCGCAGCCGACGCGGACTCGGCACCCGCTGCCACGGCTGCGACCACGCCGGCCCCGCCGGCCGCGATCCCGAGCAGCACCGCCCGCCGCAACGGCGAGCCCGCCGTGCCGTCCCCTGCTCCTGCGCCCATGTCGCGCTGACCTGTCGATGCAGCCATTTCTCAATCCCCTTGTGCGAACTCCGCTTACCGCGGGCTTGTCCCGGATGCCGCGCCCCGTCGGCGCCTTCCCAGGGTGGCGCGGCCCGCATACCGCCCGCTTTCAAACTGCTTACGGGTAAATGGAGTACAAAAGGCTGATCAGGCGAATCAGGCCAGGCCCAGAGCTTCCGCTGCGGCGGCCAGCGCGGCGAGATGGCCGTCGACCGAGCCGAGGCCCGCCCGCATGGTGTTGACAGACAGGTGCGACGCACCGGCGTCACGCCACCGGCCCGCGTCCGCGGCGAGCTGATCTGCGCCGCCGGGGCCCCAGCTGACCCGGCCTTCCATGCCGATCTGCGCTGGATCTCGCCCGGCATCGGCGGCTGCACCTTCAATGATCAGCCGGGCCTCGTCTAGCTCGGGCCCGGGCGGCACCTGCGGGAACCAGCCGTCGGCCAGCTGGCCGATCCGCAAGTACGCCCGAGGCGACTGCCCGCCGAACCACACCGGGATGGGCCGCTGCACCGGCATCGGCGCGAGGCCGGCGCCGGTCACCCGCTCGTAGGTCCCGTCGAAGGTCACCGTCTGCTCGGTCCACAGCGCTCGCAGCAGCGATACCTGCTCGGTCAGCCTGGCACCGCGGTTGCTGAACTCCTTGCCCAGCGCCTCGTACTCGACTGCATTCCAGCCGAGGCCGACACCGAGCCGGAATTTGCCACCGGTCAGCAGGTCAACTTCGGCCGCCTGCTTGGCCACCAAGGCGGTCTGCCGTTGCGGCAGGATGACGATGCCGGTCACCAATTCCAGCGAGGTCAGTCCCGCGAGATAGCCGAAGAGCACGAGCGGCTCGTGAAACGTGGTGTGCACGTCGTAGGGCCCGTTCCAGCCCCGGTGCACCGCGGGGTCGGCTCCGACGACATGGTCGTACGCGAGCACGTGCGCGAAGCCCAGTTCCTGCACTCGCTGCGCGTAGGTACGGACTGCACCCGGATCCGATCCGATCTCGGTCTGCGGGAAGACGACGCCTGTCTGCACGGATGCCTGTCTACCGCCTCCGCTTGCGGTGCGCAAAACCGAAACGGCGGCGGCCAGCTAGAGCTGGACCGCCGCCGCCTCGGCTAGGTGCGCAGTTACGGCTTGGCGAGGAAGCCGTCGGTGTTGCCCGCGGAGTCCACGTAGAAGCCGACCAGGTCACCGGCGTTGTTGACGCCGTTGATGGTGGTGGTGTCGACGCCGTTCGGGTCGTTGACGGTGTGGAAGCCGTGCCCGAACTGCCACGTGAAGCCGTGCATCGTCATGTTGCTGCCGGTGCCCACGGTGTAGGCGCCGACCACGAGGCCCGAGTTGTTGATGCCGAACGCGGCCGTCGACGACGCGTGCGGATAGGTGAGCGTGGTGAAGGTGGTTGAGGTCTTCACGAACGCCACCGTCTCGCCAGTGCCGGTCACGTAGGAGCCGGCGATCTCACCGTTGTTGTTGATGGCCGCGGCGGTGAGGCTCGGGCCGTCCAGGCCCTGCGGAGCGCCAGGGATCAGCACCCGCCTGAACTTCTTGGTGTGGATGTTGTAAGTGAAGCCCCGGTTGTTGTCAGCGCTGTTCTCGTAAAACCCCACGGCAAGCCCGTGGTCGTTGATGCCGAGCAACTGGTCCATCTGCGGGCTCGCATTCGGCACGTCCGGGAAGTTCACCTCGTAGAAGTGGGTGCCCGAGGTGTAGAAACCGAAGTTCGCGCCTGCGCTGTTCGCCCAGAAGCCAACCGTGTTGCCCACGTTGTTGAGTCCAGTCACCTGGGTCTGCACGGAGCCGTGGAAGTTCTCGTTGGTGTAATCCTTCTGGCCGTACGGAGGGCTCAGCAGGTAGCCCTTGTTCGGGTGGGTGGTTGAGCCAATGCCGAAGTACCCCGAGATCAGACCGGAGTTGTTGATCCCGAGCAGCTGGTTGAAGGTCAGGTCCTTCTGGTTGTCCAGCGTCTTGAA
>JASHTT010000544.1 GCA_030040415.1 Streptosporangiaceae bacterium
CGCATCTTGATGCCCTCGACGGCGGCGCGCAGCATCGCGATGACTTGCTCGTGGCTCAGTTCCGTCTGCCCCGCTGCGACGGATCCGGCGCGCAGGAACGCCGTCCCCCACAGCGGACCGGACGTGCCGCCGACCCGGCTCGTGATGACGATGGCGATCTTCTTCAGGAACGTGCCGATGTCGGCGCGATCGAACCCGTCCCAGTCCTGCAGCACGAGCTCGAAGCCGCGGGCCATCGAGTAGCCGAAGTCGCCATCGCCGACCACGGCGTCGAGGTCGCCGAAGTACTTCTCGTTGTCGACGGAGACCTGCGCGATCGTGTGCACGACGGTCTCGACGTCACCGAAGGTTGCAACGGGCATGAGCCCTCCAGGGTCCGGGGATCACGACGCGGCACCTGCTGACCGCGACTCGGCAGCGGGATCGGACGGCAGGACCCGCGGGTGTGCGGGGGTCGCCTCTCGGGATAGCACTCCCGGGGGTCCGGGGGTCGCTCCCCGGGATAGCACGGCCGCCAGGTCGGCCAGCGTGATCCAGTCCCCTGGCCGTGCCGTGCTGCGATTGGCCAGCACGGTCGATGTCTCGCCGCCGGGGTCACCGAGCGAGGAGACGACGAGAGCGGCCTCGCTGAAGTCTTCGCCGGCAGTGAAGTCGTTCACGGTGATGACGCAGGTCAGGCCCGCGCGGGTGGCGGCAAGCAGCCCGTTGCGGGAGTCCTCGACGACAACGACCGACTGGGCTGGCAGGCCGAGCCAGTCCAGCGCGAGCAGGTAGATGTCCGGAGCCGGCTTCTTGCGCGGCACGACATCTCCGGCGAACACCTTGACCTGTCCCGCGAGCTCGTCGCCGACGGCGCTTGCCAGCGTTGCCTGCACCGAGGCCAGCGCGGACGTGGAGGCGACCGCCACCCGCCAGCCGGCGTCCAGCGCCGCCGCCACGATCCTGGCGATACCTGGCCGTGGCGGTATCGCGCCAGCGGCGACGAGGGCGGTGTAGATGTCGGTCTTCCGCTTGTGCCAGCGGGCGAGCAGAGCAAGCTGCGCGTCGTGGTCGGCGGGCAGCCCGGCAGCCGCGACGAAATCGGGCGTGAGCAGGCTGGCCATCCGCTCCTTGCCGCCGCCGATGCGCAGCTTTTCCCGGTACTCGGCGGGGCTCCACTCGACCGGCAGTCCGAACTCGGCGAACGTCTCATTGAACGCGACCAGGTGCCCGTAGCGCTCGGTGTCGGCGAGCACGCCGTCGCAGTCGAGCACGAGCGCGCGGTCTGCTCCTGGCATCGCAGCTCACCACGCCTTGCCGACGCTGCCGAACCTGCGCATGTGGTCCGCGGCCATCTGCACGACCGCGGCACGCACCGCCGTGAACAACGACGGCGGATCCCAGCTGTCGCGTTCCTCGGCGCCGCGCAGGAACTCCAGGTTGGACTTCATGTACGCGATCTTGAGGGCGGTGGAGATGTTCACCTTGGCGCAGCCGCGGGCGATCAGGTCGGTGAACTGCGCGTCGGTCATCCCGGAGCCGCCGTGCAGCGCGATCGGCACCGGTTGTGCGGCCTCGATGTCGGACACCCGCTGAGCATCCAGCTTGGGCTCGGAATGGTACATGCCGTGCGCGTTGCCGATGGCCGGCGCGAACACGTCGACTCCGGTGGTGCGGATGAACTCCAGCGCCACGTCCAAGGATTGCCGGTGCGCCTCCTCGTCGGAGCCGATGTCGTCCTCGACGCCGGTGATGGCCTCGATCTCGCCTTCCACGTTCGCGCCGTATGACCGGGCCTCGGCGACGACCTCGACCGTTTGCCGCTGGTTCTCCGCTACCGGCAGCGACGACCCGTCGAACAGCACCGAGTTCCAGCCCTTGCGCAGGCAGCCGGTGATGACCGACCGGTCCGGGCAGTGATCGAGGTGCAGGCTGACCGGCACCTCGATGCCCGCGGTCAGCTCCCGCCACATGGCGAACAGCAGGTCCATGCCGATCGACCGGACGGTCTTCACCGAAGTCTGGATGATGACAGGCGAGCGCTGCTCGACCGCGGCTGCGAGGACGGCCTCCAGGGTTAGGTCGTTGACGATGTTGATCGCGGCCACGCCGTAGCGCTCGGCGAACGCCCGGTCGACGATCTCCTTGAGCGCTACGACAGGCACGCGACTCCCCTCAGAGCCATGCACCACGAACGTAACCGCTAGGGACATCGGCCAGGATCGGTGGAAACCCCCAACTGGCTGGGGTACTTCCCCTACCGGTACCGTGCTCGTCCGGCCAGCGCGGCCAGCTCGGTGCGGTTGCGCGCGCCCGTCTTGCGCAGCACGGCGCCTGCGTATTTCTCCACGGTCTTCACCGAGAGAACCAGGCGCTCGGCGATCGCTCGGTCCGGCATACCCAACTCCATCAGGTGCCGGACCTCGCGTTCCCGGTCGGTCAGCCCGGCCTGCCGCTCGTCGCCGCGCATACCGCGGTGCAGCTGGCTGAGCACCGCGCCGGACAGGATCGCCTGGCCGCGGCCGGCCGCGACGACGGCCTGCGCCAGCTCGGGCCCGGTCGCGCCGATGTCCACGCAGCCCCGGGCACCGGCCCGCACCGCGTCGGCGACGAGGTCATCGTCGCCGGCCTCGCACAGGCCGACGAGCGCTAGCCCCGG
>JASHTT010000545.1 GCA_030040415.1 Streptosporangiaceae bacterium
CAGCGCGGCTAAGAAGGGCAGCGCCAAGCAGATCATCGACCCGATCGCGCCGCAGGCCGGGTCGGGCACGCTGTCGTTCTGGATGGAGACCGCGCTCAGCCTCCCCAGCGACGCCCAGCCGACCTGCTCCAGCCAGTACAAGAACTCGCAGACCGACCCGACCGCGGTGCCTGAGGAGAACGAGGGCATCAGCAAGGCGTTCCTGCTCTCCAACGGCAAGCCGAACCCGAACGTCCTGTTCCCGTTCTCGGTCGGCTTCTGGGTCGCCCAGCAGTACCACTCCCGCGTGTGCGGCAAGGCGGCCAAGAAGGGCCAGAACGACTTCGGCTGCGACGAGAACGGCATCCTGCTGCTGAACGGCATCGCGGGCACCCCGCCGACCGTCACCAACAAGACGACCGGCGCGGTGAGCATCAACCCGCAGTTCGACCCGACCTTCCAGCGGACGCTGTACGACGTGGTGCCGTACAACACCGCGGCAAGCCCGATCTCACCGGAGCTGAGGAAGTTCTTCGGCTCCAAGGGCTGGCTCTGCCAGACGAACCAGCACTCCATCATCGAGGACTACGGCTTCCTGCCGATCTCCACGTGTGGAAAGGTGAGCTAACCCGGATCACCGAAAGATGATTGACCAGCCGTGCGTGCGGCTTCACAGCCGCACGCACGGCTGTGTCACCACTGGTGCCCTATCGAGGGTTGTCTACCTGGCGCAGAACTTCGGTTTCGCCCAGCAGAGTCGGTAGGTATCCTCCTCGACAGGACCCTTTCCATATCAAGTCGATCTGTTTGCTATCCGTTCACTTGCTGTTTGAAGACTAGTTAACCGAGTCGAAGAATATGTATTGGCCCGAGGCGGCATGGCTGCTTCCTGCAGGGCCTGCAGCGCTGGGAGGAACACTGGCATGGCCGTCACAGTGACGTCGGTGCGGCCGGTGCCTGCGGATGATGACGTTCCGCGTACAGTCGTGTCGCGATCGTCACGCAGCGACGTGGTGTTCCGGGCGGTTCTGCGGATGGCCGGCTTGTCGAGCTTCGTCATAACGGGCCTGATCCTTGCCTTCCTCATAGTGCGGAGTGCCTGGACGTTCGAGGTCGACGGCTTGGGCTTCTTCACTAAGCAGGAATGGATCTTCAGCGGGAACGACTTCGGCATCGGCGGTGTGCTGCCGGATACGCTGATCATCGCCGTCATCGCCAGCGTGGTGGCGATCCCGATAGCGCTGGCGACGGCGATCTTCATAGCGGAGTACGCACCAGGCAGGCTGCGCCGGGTGCTGGTCGCGGTGATAGACCTGATGGCCGCGATTCCGAGCATCATCTACGGCGTCTGGGGTCGCTATTTCCTCATGCCCCGGATGGCAGGGACTGCCGACTGGCTGGCGCGTCACCTGTCCTGGTTCCCGCCGTTCAAGGTCACGATCCAATACACCTCGTCGACCTTTATAGGCTCGCCGTTCATCGCTGGCCTCGTGGTCTCGCTCATGGCCGTGCCGATCATCACCTCCCTGTCACGCGAGGTCTTCGCGCAGGCGCCGCAGGGCGAGCGAGAGGGTGCCTATGCCCTCGGGTCGACGCGATGGGGGATGGTCAGGACCGTGGTCATCCCGTTCGGCCGGGGCGGCGCCACCGGCGCCTGCATGCTGGGCATCGGCCGCGCGCTCGGCGAGACGATCGCGGTCTTGCTGATCGTCAACCCGATCCAAAGCGCTAACTGGCACATCCTGCAGTCCGGCGGTAACTCGATCGCTGCGCTGATCGCCGGTGACTGGAGCACGGCTGGCGCGCACGAACTCTCCGCGCTGATGGCCGCCGGGCTGGCCCTGTTCGCGCTCACGCTGATCGTGAACTCCTTGGCGTCGATCATCATCAACCGGTCGCGGTCCGGCGCCGCTACCGCGGACTGATGGGCGGCATGATGAACGGAAACCTACGATGACGGCGGTGTCGACAGGCGCGGTCGCAGAGCAGAGTGGCCGGCCCGCCGCGAGCGAAGAGCCAATTCGCATCAGGACGATCACCGCCGAGGACGTATTCACGCTGCTGGGCGCGGCGGTCGGGTCGCTTGGCCTCACGTGGCTGGTCTACGAGCGGGTAATGCCGTGGAGCGGCGCCTTCGGCTTCTGGCTCTGCTGGTACCTCGTGTTCGGGCTGTTCTACTTCGTCGCTGCCGCGATGCAGTGGGGAGGGCTCGTCGTCCGGGACAAGACCCTCGCCGTGCTGGTCAGCAGCGGCGGGATCTTCGCCACAGCCGTGGTGGTCGACCAGCTCGGCTACAGCCTCGTCAAGGGCCTCGCAGCGATTACGCACGTCAACTTCTGGACCCAGACGATGGTCGCCACGGGCCCGCTCGAGCCGCTGAGTTCGGGCGGCATCCTGCATGCCATCGTGGGCTCGCTGGAGCAAATCAGCCTGGCCACCCTGTTTTCCGTGCCGCTCGGTATCGCGTCGGCGGTGTTCCTGGCCGAAGTAGGCGGGCCGCTGGCGACGCCGGTGCGGACTCTGGTGAACGCCATGACCGCCTTGCCGTCCATCATCGCCGGGCTGATGATCTACGCGCTGGTCGTGCTCAGCCTGGGGCTGCGGCAGTGCGGCTTCGCCGCGGCGCTGGCCGTGGCGATCGTCATGCTGCCGACGGTCACCCGTGCGTCCGAGGTGGTGCTGCGGATCGTGCCTGGCACGCTGCGCGAGGCGTCGTTCGCGTTGGGCGCCAGCCACTGGCGCACCGTTCGGAAGGTCATCCTGCCGACTGCGCGATCGTCCCTCTCGACGGCCGTCGTGCTGGCGATGGCACGCGGCATCGGCGAGACCGCCCCGGTGCTGCTGGTAGCCGGCACGTCCAACGTCATGAACGCGAACCCGTTCCACGGCTGGCAGGCGACGCTGCCGACGTTTATCTTCAACAACATCTATACCTACGGCGACTACAAGAGCTTCGTCGAGCGCGCATTCGGCGCCGGGTTCGCGCTCATGCTGGTCGTCGTGGTGCTTTTTGCCATAGCGCGGTTGCTCGGCGGCGCGCGGCCAGGAGAGCTGAGCAAGCGGCAGCGGCGCCAGTTGGCGCGGCAGGCGGCGCGGTCATGATGCAGCAAAACCATCCCGCTGACGTGGTGAGGAAGCGTATGCGCTCGAGTTTGGTAAGAATCGCTGGCGCGGGCCGCCTGTGCGCGGTGGTCGGGGCCCTGTTGATTTCGGCGGGCCTGGTGCTGCTGCCCTGGGCGGCCGGTGCTGCTCCCGCCGCATTGGCCGGCACTACTGCCCAGCATGCGGCTGGGTCAGCCACCAGTGCCTCGCACCACGCGGCCGGGTCGCATGGCGCAGTGGTCCGTGGCCCGCGGCTGTGGATCCCTGACCTGAAGACCGGTGACGGGAAGCTAAATTCAGGCAGCAGCGTCACGGTTTCGCAGGTCAATGACCTCGATTTCCAGTCCGTCGACGTGTCCTGGAAGGGATTCCCGCCGACAACTACCGGCGGAGTGCCCGAAGACGAGCCGTACTACAGCGGAGATATCGCGAACCAGTACTACACGGTTGTCGTGGCAGAGTGCAAGGGAACCGATCCGACGAATCCGGGCGAGTGCTGGGGCATCAACTCCGGCGGGCTTCAGAACAATCTGAACGAAGGCGGACTCATTCCGCGCGCGGGCAGCAATTTCAATACTTCCTACGCCGCTACCGGCACTACCGGTACTGGCGAGGTCGATTTCGAGGTCTATACCAGCGTCCAGTTGCCGCAACTGCACTGCGGTCCCAGTAGCCCTTGCTCGCTAGTTGTCATCCCGGATGACGGTGGTAACCCGGGTGGCCTGGGTAACCCGGCGAGGGACTGCAGCGACCATAGCGGTGACTATGAGTTCGGCTACGAATGGGCGGAAGACCAGAACGCCAACCAGTTTAACAACGCCAGCACCATCGCCCCGTGCAGCTGGGATGACCGCATCGTCGTGCCACTTCATTTCGGGCCCTTGCAGGGCACTTGCCCGGTGCCGAAGACCTACGACGTAACGACCGAAGGCTCTCCCATGCTCTACCAGGCGATGTCTTCCTGGCAGAGCAAGCTGTGCGGTGGTGGCAAGAACTCAATCAGCATCCTGTACGACTCTGCCATTTCGGAGACGTCGGCGATCGGCGCCTTCGAGGATGGCGATACCGACGTCGCGCTGACGACGCTTCCGGCGACAGGTAAATCAAGCCGGAAGTTTACGTATGCCCCGGTGGCGATTTCGGCGGAGTCTGTCGCGTTCTGGGTCGACAACCCTGCGACGGGGGTGGCGTACAGCCAGCTGAAGCTCGACCCCACGCTCGTGCTCAAGCTGATCACGCAGTCGTACGACTGGGGTAGATGGGGTTGCGGTGCGAATTTCAACGGTGGCGGGAAGTGTGACAAGGACGTCGAGAACGACTACACGACCATGTTCGATGACCCTGAGTTCATCAAGCTGAATCCGAAGATCAGCACACCCCTCTCGCTGGCAGACGGCGGAGCGGAATTCCAGTACGAACAGCCGACCACCCTCTACGGCTTGAGCGACCTGAACTGGACACTCACCAGTTGGCTCGCCGCCAACAAGCCCGCGATGGCGTTCCTGCACGGCGCCCACCAGGGACCCGAGCACGTGAACACCGCGTACAAGGACATGGTCTTGCCAACGTTCTCGCTGACGCCAATGGACGGCTACGAGGCTTACCAGCTGTATTACGGCCAGTCCGAGACGCTGCAGGGTGTCGCGAGCGAGTACCAGGTGGTGAACACCTCGACGGCTCATTACGAAAACGCCTGCAGCCCGTCGGAGCCGGGGTGCAGCCCGAATCCCGGGGAGAACCCAGAAAACCCCGGGGAGCGGGACCTGTTCGCGATCCTCGATCAAGGGGACGCTTCCGCGTTCAACCTGCCGGTGGCCTCGCTGGAGAATGCCGCAGGCAACTACGTCACGCCGACCAACGCAACGATGTCCGCTGCGGTCAATCACGACATGGTGACGGCCAGCAACGGGATCACCCAGCAAGTCAACCCGACGGCCAAGGTCAAGGACGCCTACCCGCTGACGATGGTTGTCTACGCGATGGTCCCGACCAGCGGCGTCAGCAAGAAGACCGCCCAGAAGATCGCCCAGTGGCTCGACTACGTGGCCGGTCCGGGCCAGACTCAAGGACGGGCGGTTGGCGAGCTGCCACCGGGGTTCCTGCCACTGACAGCTAAGCTGCGCGCGCAGGCTCGCCAGGCGGCTGACGAGGTGCTGCACCAGACCGGAGACAAGTCGGGCAAGAGCTCGACCAGCCCGAGCCCCAGTGCGAGCACGACTACGAGCGCGACTAGCGCCTCGAGCCCTGCGGCGAGCACTAGCTCAAGTCCCAGCGCCAGCGGCAGTGTGTCGCCATCGCCGTCGAGTACCACGTACGTGCGCCTGGGCGACGTGGCCGACCCGTCCGGTACCGGCATCGCCAGGTACGCCCTGCCGGTGCTGCTCATCGCGGGCGGCGTGCTCGCCGTGGCCGGTTCGCTCACGATTTTGCTTGGTCAGGATGGCGGCGCCGCCGGGCTCGCACGGCTGCGCCGGCTGCGGCTTAAGAGGAGGAAGAAGTGAAGGGCCGTCTCCGCCGGCGCGCCGCGCGGGTGATGCTGCTTGCCGCGACCGTGGCTGCAGCGCTGATCCCGATGCAGTCCGCGCTGGCCAGCACCGCCGGGTTGGCCAGCGCCGCCGGGCAGTACACGCCGATCGAGGGCGCGGGTTCGTCGTGGGCCGCGGTGGCGCTCACCCAGTGGGCTCAGTACATGCAGACCCTCGGCGCCACCATCACCTTCGAGCCCAACGGCTCGGCCGAGGGCCGCCAGTTCTTCCTGGGAAACCAGGTGGACTTCGCCGCGTCGGATCCGCCGTTCCGCAACGGCGAGGACCCGTTCCAGTCGGGCTCCGCCGAGCACCCGACCTCCGCATTCTCGTATGTCCCCGACGTGGCCGGCGGAACCGCCTTCATGTACCACCTGGACGTCGGCGGTAAGCAGATCAGGAACATGAGGCTGTCCGGACTGACCATCGCGAAGATCTTCACGGGCCAGATCACCAACTGGGATAACCCGGAGATCACTCATGACTACGGCAAGCAACTGCCGAGCATCCCGATCGTGCCGGTGGTGCGAGCGGATGGGTCCGGCGCGACATACTTCTTCACCAGGTGGATGGAGTACACCTACGGGTCGATCTGGCTCAACTTCTGCAAGCAGCAGCACGGGCACCTGCTCCCCAACGGGACCTGCCCGCAGACCGAGTTCTACCCGGAGAACTGGGGTGACTCGGTCGCGCAGAACGGCTCCGAGGCGGTCGCGTCCTACATCGGCGCCTCCTATGGCCAGGGCGCCATCGGTTATGACGAGTACGCCTACGCGCTGCAGTCGAACATTCCCGTCGTGTCGGTGCTGAATCCGGGCGGATACTACGTCCAGCCGACGGCCTCCAACGTGGCTGTCGCGCTCACCAAGGCCGTCATCAACGACGACCCGCACAGCCAGAATTACCTGCAGCAGAACCTCAACGCCGTCTACACCTTCACCGACCCGCGGTCCTACCCGCTGTCGAGCTACAGCTACCTGATCGTGCCCAGGGTCCCATTGAAGGGACAGACGCAGTGCGAGTGCAACGGCTTCACGTCGGGCGCGGGCCGGACTCTGAGCACTTACATCGATTACTATCTATGCGCCGGCCAGCAGTACTCGGCCCAGCTCGGTTATTCGCCGCTGCCGCTCGAACTGGTCGAGGGAGGACTGCTGCAGGCCAGCAAGATTCCCGGTGCCATTCCTGAACCCAGTCTTTCCCAGTGCGCCAACCCTACCCTGAAGGGTGGCAAACTTATTATCTTGGATAATGCACCATATCCGAGTAAATGTCAGAAATTGGGCGCGCCGCTGAGCTGCGGTGGCGGCAGCACTTCGACGACGGGCACAGGATCGTCCGGAAGCGGCGGTAGCGGTAGCAGTGGCACCGGTAGCAGCGGAACCGGCGGCAGCGGCAGCAGCGGCACGAACCCGGCTACCGGCGGCGGCAGCGGCACGAGCGGCTCGGGTGGTGACGGGACTTCCGGTACCAACGGCACGCCAACAGGCACCGTGGTGAACCTCGCCTCGACCGACAGCAATCCGACTGTGTTCGGCGTGCTGACGGTGCTGGAAATCCTGGCCGTCATCGGGTTGCCGCCGATCGTCTACGCGGTGCTCCGGCGCCGTCGGCAGGCGCGGAGATGACGGCTGTCGCGCCACCCGCGGAGGCGCCAGCCCGCGAGGGGTCACGGCCGAGTGGGATCTCGCCGGCCCGCTGTGTCGGGATCAGCCTGATACTGCTCGCGGTGCTGATGCTTGGCTTTGTCGCCTACCTGTTCGGTTTCTCGGGGTTGCAGGAAGACAGCGCGCAGCGCAAGCTCTACGGAACGCTCAGCGGTGAGTTCAGCCAGGAAATCGGGCCGCTTGGCCCGACGAAGCCGGGCAACCCGGTGGCTGTCCTTTACATTCCGCAGGCCGGGATCAGCAGGCTGGTTGTCGTCGAGGGCACAACGCCGGAGCAGTTGACGCTGGGCCCCGGTCACCTGCGCGACACCCCGCTGCCGGGGCAGATCGGCACGTCGGTGATCTACGGCAGGCGGGTCACGTTCGGGGCGCCGTTCGGCGGTCTCGGCAAGCTGCTGCCCGGCGACGGGATCACCGCCATCACCCAGCAGGGCACTTTCCACTACAAGGTGGTCGCGATCGGCGACAGCCAGCATCCTGTGGAGAACAACGCGCTGAACCAGCTCGTGCTGCTGACGGCCAGCTCGACGGGGCTGCCGAGGTACTACCTCGAGGTGGATGCAGATCTGTCCGGCACCGCTCAGAGCGGCTACAGCCAGCTGCCAGACATATCTCCGATCGAAACGGCGATGGCCGGCGACGATGGCGCGCTCGTGCTCACCATGGTGTGGGGGATGGCGCTCGTGCTGGTAGCGGTCGGTGGTGCTGTCGCCGCATCTCGCTGGTCGCCGTGGACGGTCTACCTCGTCCTCGTCCCTGCGGTGCTGGCCATCTTGTGGAACCTTTACGAGAGCTTCGCAGCAGTGCTGCCTAACCTCTATTAGCCGGCCCGAGGACCCAGCCAAGCCATGACAGTCACCGACAGACCGAGCGGAGCTGCCGCTATGACCGATATCGCCGCCCAGCCCCCGGGGGCCGCTGGAGGTCCCGGCGCCGACTGGTACCGCCAGCCGTACCAGGCGGTTACAGACACGGCCCGGCTGCCGCTGAGCGGGACCAAGCTCGTCGGCCTGGAAGCCCGTAGCATCTCGGCCTGGTTCAGCGGGCACAAGGTGCTCGAGCGGGTCTCGCTGAACATGGAACCCGGCAAGGTCACGGCCCTCATCGGGCCGTCCGGCTGCGGCAAGTCGACGTTCCTGCGGATCCTGAACCGGATGCACGAAATGGTGAAGGGCGCTCAGCTGGCCGGCGAGGTGCTGCTCGGCGAGCATGACATTTACGATCCCACTGCGCGTCCGGCCGACGTCCGGCGCAGGATCGGAATGGTCTTCCAGAAGCCGAACCCGTTCCCGGCCATGTCGGTGTACGACAACGTGGCGAGCGGGCTCAAGCTCAGCGGCATGAAGGTCCCCGATACCGACAGCCTGGTTGAGGACAGCCTGCGGCGGGCCGGGCTCTGGAACGAGGTGCAGCGGCGGCTGCGCGCGCCGGGCGGCGCGCTGTCCGGCGGCCAGCAGCAGCGCCTCTGCATCGCAAGGGCGCTGGCGATCTCGCCGGACGTGCTGCTGATGGACGAGCCGTGCTCGGCCCTGGACCCGACCTCGACCAGACGGATCGAGGAGACCATCGGCGAGCTGAACGGCCAGGTCACGATCGTCATCGTCACGCACAACATGCAGCAGGCGCAGCGCGTCTCGGAGAACTGCGCGTTCTTCCTCGCGGCCGAGAACACGCCGGGCCACATCGTGGAGTCGGGCTTGACCCAGCAGATGTTCGAGGAGCCGTCCGACCCGCGCACCGCTGATTACGTGCACGGCCGATTCGGCTGACCTGGCCGCGCCCAGGCTGCGCGTCTGCGGCAAGCCGCGCCCCTCACCGGCCGGGTACAGCCTCTGGTGCAACACGGCTAGCCGATCTAGGTTTGCCTCTAGGCGTTTCTGCCTTGTCCCGGAGGTGCCAGCGCATGACTCAGATCACCGTTACGGTCGACGGCGTCAGTTACGTCGATCAGGTCGAACCTCGGTTGCTGCTTGTCCACTACCTCAGAGAGGTCGTGGGGAAGACCGGTACACCCATCGGGTGCGATACCTCGAACTGCGGTGCGTGCACCGTGCTGATGGACGGCGAGTCCGTCAAGAGCTGCTCGGTGCTCGCGGTCCAGGCCGACGGCACCGACGTGGTGACCATCGAAGGCCTCGCGAACGGTGAGCTGAGCCCGGTGCAGCGCGCGTTCCATGCCGAGCACGCGCTGCAATGCGGCTTCTGCACGCCCGGCATGATCATGGCAGCGACCGACCTGCTCCGGGACAACCCGCACCCGTCGGAGCAGGAGATCAGGGAAGGGCTCGAAGGCAACTTGTGTAGGTGCACCGGCTACGAGAACATCGTCCGCGCCGTCAAGCGCGCGGCGGAGACCGGGGTGAGCGCATGACCGCGACAGTCGAGTCACCTGCCGCCGAACTTGGCCGCGCCAGGCTGCGCAAGGAAGACGGGAGGCTGATCACCGGCCAGACAAACTGGACGGACAACATCACGCTGCCGGGCACGCTGCACATGGCGTTCCTGCGCAGCCCCTACTCTCGCGCCCGGATTCTGAGCGTGGATGTCAGCGGCGCCAAGAAGGTCCCCGGCGTGATCGCCGCGTTCTCTGGCGCCGACTTCGCCGGTGAGCAGGGCAGCCTGCCGTGCGCCTGGCCGGTGACCGAGGACATCGTGATCCCGGCGCACCCGCCGATGGCCGTCGACCAGGTGCGCTACGTGGGCGAAGCGGTTGCTGTCGTGGTGGCCCGCGACCGGTACACCGCCGCCGACGCCCTCTCGGAGATCGAGGTGGACTACGAGCCGCTGCCACCCGTGCTCGACATCCGCACGGCCCTCGATGAAGGCTCGCCGCAGGTGCACGAAGCCGGCAACAAGAGCTACGAGTGGGTATTCGGCAACGGCGACATCGACGCGGCGTTCCGGGACGCGCCGGTCGTGATCGAGCGCACGTTCCGGCAGCAGCGGCTGATCCCGTGCGCGATGGAGCCGCGCGCGGTGCTGGCTTCCTGGGTGGGCGAGCAGGTCACGCTGTGGTCGGCTACTCAGATACCGCACGTGCTGCGGTTCGCCCTGTCTGCCTTCTTCGGCATTCCGGAGCAGGACATCCGGGTAATCGCGCCCGACGTCGGCGGCGGTTTTGGCTCCAAGCTGCAGGTCACTGCCGAGGAGGTGCTGGCGGTGCTGGTGGGCCGGCGGCTCGGCAAGCCGGTCAAGTGGACGGAGTCGCGCAGCGAAGGCAACATGACCGTGCACCACGGCCGTGACCAGTGGCAGCGGATCAAGATCGCTGCCGACCGCGACGGCCGGCTGCGTGGCTTGTCCGTCGACCTGCTCGCCGACATGGGCGCGTACCTCATGCTGGTCACGCCGGGCGTCCCGCTGCTCGGCGCCTTCATGTACAACGCCATCTACAAGATGGACGCGTATTCGTTCCGCTGCACCGGCATCTTCACCAACAAGATGCCCACCGACGCTTACCGCGGCGCGGGCAGGCCGGAGGCCACGTTCGCCATCGAGCGCATGATGGACGAGCTCGCGGCCGAACTCGGGATAGAGCCGCTCGAGATCCGCGAGCGCAACTGGATCAAGCACGAGGAGTTCCCGTACACCACGATCGCCGGACTGACCTATGACTCCGGGAATTACGAGGCGGCGACGGCGAAGGCCAGGGAGCTGTTCGACTACGACGGCTTGCGCCGGGAGCAGCAGGCAAGGATCGACGCCGGGGACACCACCCGGCTCGGCATTGGCATCTCGACGTTCACCGAGATGTGCGGCCTGGCACCGTCGCGCGTGCTCGGCTCGCTGTCGTACGGCGCCGGCGGCTGGGAAGCCGCCTCGATCCGGATGCTGCCGACCGGGAAGGTCGAGGTGGTGACCGGCTCTAGCGCACATGGTCAGGGGCACGAGACGGCATGGAGCCAGATCGTTGCCGACCAGCTCGGCGTGCCGTTCGAGGATATCCGCGTGCTGCACGGCGACACCCTGGTGTCCCCGAAGGGGATGGACACCTACGGCTCGCGTTCGCTCGCCGTCGGCGGGCTGGCGCTGGTGTCCGCGTGCGACAAGGTGGTCGAGAAGGCGAAGGTGATCGCGGCCGCCATGCTCGAGGCCTCGGTTGACGACCTGGAGTTTTCGGCCGGCCGGTTCTCGGTGCGCGGCGACCCGGAGGCCAGCAAGACCATCCAGGAGGTCGCGCTCACCGCGTTCGCGGCGCACGACCTGCCGGAAGGCGTCGAGCCATCGATCGACTCGGACGCGACCTACGACCCGGACAACTTCTCCTTCCCGCATGGCACGCATCTGTGCGCGGTGGAGGTGGATACCGAGACGGGCATGGTGACGATCCGCTCCTATGTCGCGGTCGACGACGTTGGGGTCGTGGTGAACCCGCTGATCGTGGAGGGCCAGGTGCACGGCGGCATCGCGCAGGGCATCGCCCAGGCGCTGTACGAGGAGGGCGTCT
>JASHTT010000546.1 GCA_030040415.1 Streptosporangiaceae bacterium
ATAGCGCGAACAGCACCCTGTCGAGGACGAGTGGCTCCTCGTTCCAGACCGGGACGTTGACCGTAACCCGCATCCGGTCAAGGCGAGCCTGCTGCGCCCGGTCTGTTGTAAAGGGCCGCTCCAGCCACGAAGTGATCCACTGGAACGCTACGGCGACGAACGATACGGTCCAGATGATCGTGATGAGTCGATAATGCGTCCACCGGTCCAGGTACCATCCGTGCCTGGCGCCGAGCAGCGCTAGGACAACGAGGGCAAGAGTGATTACAAGGAATGGACGCCGACGCCGCATGGCCACTTGCGGGATTTCGTAATCGTGGCTCACAGGTCCTCCGGCCCCTTACCGCGGCGAAATCCCGTTCTGACGGCTATGGTGATCAGCACCGTCGCTAGCCCCGACCATGCGAAGCACCACCCGGCTATGGCCAGAAAGGGGGTCGGCCGAGTAGTCGGGAAGAAGAGATGAAGCAGCCCGGTCATTTTACGTCACCAGAAGTGCGTTGCAGACTGCCGGCCAGCCGATTAGGTGTGCGAGATGGCAACCCAGATGACATACCGCCCCCTCCCATATCGAACCCTTTCTATTAGCCGGTAACGATGGCTCTGTTTTATGGTTGCTGCGATTTGGTCGTCCAGGAGGCCGGAATGGAAGTCAAGCGCAATTATTGAAAAATAACCATGTCGGACGAGCGATACATAGGGTTCTGGACGACCATTGGTAGCCGTGCCGACTATCCGTCCATGCTTGCCCACCGGTGCTGTTATCGAAAATGTGCTTGACCAGCGCTGCCACGGGACTTGCGGCCCGAGGTAATACCTGGCGGGAGAAGGGTTCTCCACCAGGATGGGACCCCGTGAGTGGTAAACGAGTGGTCGTAGGACTCGGACGAAGCCAGATACGTTCGCCCAGTCATACAGCGCGGTGGCTTGAACTGCTCCCGCCACGCCAAGGGCGGCAGCCGCGCACACTGCAACGGCACCCACGGCCAGCCGGACGCCGCGTGGTCGCGTCGCTGCGAGTACTAGGGACACCCCGTATCCGGCTGCGACCGCGGCGAACCACGCGCCGAGCGCCAGGTGCTTGTCGAGCGAGGTGGCGGTGTGCAGCCGGGCTTGTTCCAGCGGAACTAGCATCCCGGCAATGGCTAGTACCACGACTTCTGGGACATGACGGCGTGCGCGGCCGACGGCGCACAGGACAGCGGTTACGCAGGCTAGCACGACTATGACGCCGGTCCAGATCAGCGACTGGCGCAGGACTGACCCGGGCTGGATTGTGCCGCTTGCTCGATTGAGGACGGTAACCAGTGCACCTGAGAGGTAGCCGCGATTGCCGGCCACCAAGAGCACCAAGGCGATAGCGGAAGCTGCCAATTCTGTTAGGCGAGCCCAGGCCACACGACTCCCGGCCCGGGAAGCGGTCGCGGCGAAAGCGAGGCCGATGACAACCGGGTCGAATATCGCCGATGAATACGCCGTCAGGTCGGCCGCAGCCATGCTGCACCCCGCCAGAATGGCCCAGCCACTGCCAGTAGCCGCATCGGCGCCGCGTACAACCGAATAGGCCGCCACAGCCATGAGGAATATCGACATCGCGTCGAAGGTGGCTAGGGCGCTGACGTGCAGTACTGGGCCTAGCGGCGCCCACAACGCAGCGGCGCTGATCGCGGCGAGACGACCGTAAAGGCGGTGGCTGGTCGCCCACAGCAGGCATGTGGCAAGCAGCATAAAGCACAAGGAAAGAATCCGCGCCGCGACGAGACCGCCGATAGCGTTAGCGATGGCACCGAGCGGCGGATAAAGAAGCGGATCCCCAGAGAAGTAGTAAGCGAATCCCGGGATCGGCTCACTGTGCAGCAGATGCGCCCACTCTAGGCGCCCAGCCCACAGATACAGCCCCTCGTCGTTGAATGCGGTATTGGACCAGGTAAGGCGCAGTGCTAGCGCAGCTTGGATCGCCAAGATCACTGTTAGCGGCCAAGCGCGAATAATCGCCAGCCAGGCGCGCGGCTGAATCCGGATGTCGCCGTCGACAGTAGATAGGCTGCTCGCCGGCGGCTCGCCGGCTGACGGCATCGGAGGCATGACGGGTACCGGAACTCTCAGGTAGCGACCCGCCTGTGGGTCCTCACCCCGCATGCCGACGGCCTCCGCGCGGAGGGCGCACCCGGCCGGCAGCACTGCGCCTGGCTTTGTGGTCGCGCCGCGCCCGTACTCTGCTTCGAGGAGTGGGCTGATAACGCCAAACCATGAAAAAGCCCTTGCCAGAATGGTCGCGCCATTGTCGATCGAATACCAGCCGGTAGGCGGCCTCACTTTCGACTTGGTCCGTCAGCGCGTGGTCGAGTCTTGACCGTCGAGCGTAGGCCCCGTCGATCTCTACGACCGAGAAATAATCGTGCCGGAGGGCAGCCAGATACGCGGCGAGCCCGCTGAGCGTGTCCCGGCTTCCGGGTGGGCTGTATGTAAACGCGAATGTGTTGATCACCCTTGCCGGCGGTAGGTGCAGATAGTAATTAAGCACCACGCCCTGTTCGGAGAGAATAGGACCACGTGTCCCGACCATGGCACGCTGCACTGCCGCGACCACTGGCGCTGAGTCGGGCCAGGCATCGGTTAGCATCGGGGCTTCGATGGCCCCGATGAGCCCAACGACCAGCAGCGTGGCGTAGCCGATGCGCCATCGAGAGTACTTACTGCGCTTAATTGCATAGGCAAGCACCCAGCCGGCAGCAATAGCCGCGAACCACGCGCCGAAGGCGACGTGCTTCTGCAAGGCGGTGCCAGTGTGAATGCGGGCTTGATTCAGGGGTGCCAGCAATGCCGCGGCGGTTAGCACCGCTCCGAGCATGCGGGCTCTCGAATCGCTAGCGATAACCACCGACCGGGCCGCGATGAGCACGACGATCCCGATCCACATCGTTGAGTCCCGGAAGATCGCTAGCATCGGCACTGTGCTTGCTGGCCGGGCCAGGGTGGTAAACAGCAGGCCTCTCCAGTAAGAAGAGCCGGCGATCCGGAGCAACACCAGCAAGAACGCCGCTGTGAACCCCGCTACGCGGGCAGCTCGGCTGAGCTTCGGTCGCCAGCCTCCGCCGGGCGCGACGATTCCGGCGAGCGCGATCACGACAGGATTCCAGAGCACGGTCGCGTACTTGGCGGCGTCTCCGGCGGTGAGAGCCAGCGCGGCTAGGATCAGCAATGGCTCAGCGTTCCGGACGGCGCCCGCCCTCACGACCAGCCAGGCGGATAGTGACAGGCAGAACAGCGCCATCGCGTCATAGGTCGCGAGCGCGCCGAGGAACTGAACGGGGCCGAGCAGCCCGAAGAGCCCCGCGCCGATCAGCCCGGCTTGCCAGCCGAACAGGCGCTTGCCTGTCAGGTAACAGAGCACCGTTGCGCCGAGCATGAATGCCAGCGACAGAAGCCGCGCCAGCACGAGACCGCCGTAGCTGTCCGCGATGGCTCCGATCACCGGGTAGATCACCGGGGCGCCTGAAAAATAGGTCTGAAACCGCGGTACTTTCGTCCCGTACAGCAAATGCGCTATGACCCAGTGCCCTGACCACAGGTACAGCGCCTCGTCGTTGAACGCGGTGTTCGACCACACCAGGCGCATGGACAAGGCGGCCTGGAGCGCCAGGATCCCGAGCAGTGGCCACGGATCCTGTGCCAGGAACCGAAGCTGGCTCCGCCTCGATCCACGGTCACGGGTAAGTGGCCGGTCCCGGCCAGGCGAACGCCGGCCACTGCCAGTTCCTTTCTGCCCAGGCCGTACCGGTAGCGTCGGGCCGAGCGGCCGCGTCTGCGTCTCCGCCCCACTCAGGCGAGCCGACCTGGCTGTGACAGTGCGGCCGACGACGGAGGGCCCGGCTTGCTCCACCCCGGCAAGGTCCGCGTTGGGCGCGTCCCGAGGGCTCGTCTCCGCTGGTTGAGCTGGCAAGACGAGACCCCCTTCATAGTTCGATGGGATATAGCAATTCCTGTTTAAGTAGTCGGCATGGTAGAAAATCATTCATGTCCGGTTATCGTTAGACGCTTGACTTTGCAAACGAGTTTGCAAAGTCCGGCCAAGTCAATAAACTTTTTGCATTCCGATGACCCGGGGCTAGCGTGCCGACTGGGCACGTTTGTGCCGACTTCCTACTGGATGGCTGCAGGGTTACCGGCCCGTAGCTAAATTTCCTGCCAGCGCTGACTCCCGCTGTCACTGAGGCCAGGGACGATATCGTGTGTCACGATGCCAGCCAGGCCGCCCGGCGACGCCGGGCGATGCTCGGGTGGAAGCCAGGGCCGAGCTTGATTCCTGACTTTTATCAAGGCTGCGCACCCGTGACTCGATCGAAGCGCACCTGACGTCGTGCTTGCAGTGAGCTGGTAGATTTCCGTCGCGCCAAACCCGCCTTTGTAAAGATTGCCGGTTCTCGGCCGTGGGAGCTTTCTGCCTGCTGGTTTGCCGTGGCGTCAGGGGCGAAATTCGTGCACCAGCCGGGCGGGTGGCTGTAGCGCTCGATTCCAGCAGCGCGCAGGATTATCTGCTCTTGCTAACCAGTAAGTAACAAGACAATCCAGTCGAGGCGCACCTGACCTGCCTACTACGGGAACAGCGCCAGCAAAGCGCCGGAATGGGCGGGCACGATGACCGGCACCGGTGTTACTTCGACGTCCACCCATCGGTTCTCACCGTCATCTTTGACGTCATACTGGTCCGGGTAGACGAATTCCGACGTGGGGTTGGAGTAGCTGGAGTTGCCGGTCATACTAAGGTTGGTCCAGTTACCGATCACCAGCCCGGCGTTCAGAATGTTAGGCGAAGAGAGCGGGCCGCTGGTGATCCCGTCCCAGCCCGGTCCGGTACTGAACATAGAGGGGTAGTAGAGGGCATCGACGGCGTCCGTCGGCGGGACGCCGCCGGTCGCGTCGGTGGTCGCGGTGGCAAGCGCCCAGTTGGTGATCAGCACCTGAGCCAGGCCGCCAGGGAAGAACTCACCGCCGGCCGATCCCACGGTCACGTCGGCCGATCCGGGCGCGACGGTCGCAGTGAGCGAGGTACCTGACGTGCCGATCTGGGCTCCGTCGAGGTAGCCGATGGCGGTGCTGCCATCCCACGAGACAGCCACGTGGTGCCAGCTGCCGTCCGCCCAGTCGGCGCTGCTGACGAAGGTCGCCGACGCCGTCCCGACGTTGAACTGAAGGGCGAGGCTGCCGCTGCTGTCGACAAGCTGCAGATATGCGCCGCCGTCGGCCGCCGCGTTGTTGTTCCCGACCACACCGCAGGTCCGCGTCGAGCTGGTCCCTGTCGGTACGCGGATGAATGCGGCGAACGACAGCGCGGTCCAGGCGGAGGAGAAGTTTAGCTCGGTGGAGATGTAGCCGGTCGTCCCGTCGAAGGTGGCGACGGTGCCGCCTTCCAGCGGTCCGCTCTGGCCGAAGGTAACACCGCCGTTGACCGTGCCGGTGTAGCCGTTGCCCGATGAGTCCGTGGCAGTCTTCGAGCCCGACGCGTCGGCCAGCTCCCACCAGGCCGACGGGGTCAGCGACTTAGCCACATCCTCGACCGAGGTCTGCGGAGTCGAGAAGTAGTGCGTGTTCTCCTGATAGAACAGCTCGTCGCCGCTGTAGTAGACGGTGGCCTTGTAGTCACCGGCGGGCAATGTGATGCCCGTGTAGTCGGAGGCGACCCAGCCTGATCCGGCCGCACCTGACCACGACGGCGACATGTTGTAGGTGTCCGAGATCATGGACTGTGTGCTGATCTCCCATATCGCGCACGCGGTTGGAAGCTGCGTCACGGTCGGCGGGCTGTAGAACCAGAGCTTGTTCAGCGTGCACGCCGCCGACAGCTTGAACTGGGTACCGAACGACTGCGGCTCAGGGTCCTGCGAGACCTCGCCGGCAATCGTCGGATAGTTCGGCCACAGCCGGTAGGAGGCGTCAGCGGGCGCATTCGTGTTGATCTGGACGTCGACCCACAGGTTCTGAGAGTTGCTGCCTTCGGCCGGCATGTACTTGGTCGGGTCGGAACCGGCAGTGGAGTAGACAGCCTGTGCAAGGCCAGCAGGCGATGGCGCTGATCCGCTCAGGTCGGAGTACGCGAACAGCGGCCCATGTGTGATCCCCGCGCTGTACGGATCGCCGCTGCCGAACTCGTTGTTGGTTGACGGGAAGTCGCCCGTCACGCCCGTGGCAGCGATGTAGGTCGCACCGATGGCCAGCGGGACCGGCGCAGAGAGCGCCACGAAGTTCCACTCGCCCGCCTTCAACGACCCTGAACTGACTGTCCCCGCGGAGATCAGATTCCCTACGACGTTATCGACCCATACCTGCCAGAGCGCGAACGTCTGCGCCTCCGTCGGCTGGTCGCTAGAGCACACCCACCACCAGTAACCGTCTAGCCAGCAGCCGCCAGTCGTCACCTCGAACTGGATGCCGACGACAAGGCTTCCGGAATAACTGACCGGCGCGGACGGCCCGTCAGTCGACGGGAACAGCCGGTAGGTGGTCATCAGAACCCCAGTGCCGATCCGACACACAGCCACGACGACTGCGCGGCGTTGTAGATGAAGCCGAGCACGTCGGTCTTTCCTGCCGCCGTTGATAGCGTCGGCGCGCCGGCCGCGCCGAAGTCGTAGGCGCCGCCCCAGGCGACGGTGAAGCCGCCGCCCGAGCCCTGGGTGATCTGGAACGTGATCCGCTGCCCGTCCACGGGATTGGTCGGATCATCGATCGTGCGACTGCCGGCGATGGTCACTCGGAAATCGTTGCCGAGGGCGGCATCGACGGCGATGGTCGCCTTGTCCGTGAGACCGACGACTGCGGGTGCTACATAGCCGGCTGTGATAACTGTGTTAGTTGACATGGCTCCCCTAGACATTCACAACTGCGTGGTCGGCAGCTTCGAGCAGATGAAGAAGTATTCGACACCGAGGATTCGGCTAATGAGCGGGATGCTGACCATGATGGGCATCTGCGTGATCCGCATGAACTGCCGGTTCGGCTCGCTGTGGTTCCAGTTATAGGACGTCGGAAATGATCTCTGCACGACGAAGTAACGGCATAGGCTGGCCTGGAACTCTGCCAGTGGCTGGATGTTGCTATACGGCCAGTAGATCTGTCGCTCGCGATGGCTGAAGTTAACGTAGGTCACGATGAACTTCCCGTCATCGGCCAGTATGTCCTTTACCTCAGCAAACTTCTGCTCCTGGTAGGTGCCGATGTACTCGAAGAAGCCCTGCGCGATGACGACGTCGAACTGCTTGCCCTCGAACCCTATCGGCGACTTCACCAAGTCTGCCTCGAGCAGGTTCGGGGCGGGCTGCTGAATGGCCATGTCAATCCCGTAATATCGGATGCTGGGCTTCAGGAACCTGGCCAGCGTTGCCGGGCCGCAGCCGACGTCGAGCAGTTCGCACTCAGCGTCCCCCGCAATCTTGTTGACAATGCGCGCAGCCTTCTCCAGCCGGAAATGCGGCTTGGTGAACCTGAGATTCTCCTGGCTCCAGAAATCTCTCTTGTAGTACTTGACCGTGCCGTCTGGGTCGTCTCCAGGCTCAGGCTTTGCGGCGCTCAGTGACTCATCCACTGGCATCTCCCGGCATCGAGTAAGCGGCCTATGAGAAACAGTACTAGGCACGGAGCGCGCGTGAGGCATACATTTCAGTCCTCGGCCATCAATTGCCTATCCGGGGAACGGACGAGCAATGACGCGGCCAGTGTCACGTACAGCATGTAGGTCGATACTTCGCTGAAGCCGACTTCGGTAAAGGAAGCGGCCAGGCAGTACGTGGCGAGGAACAGCGCGAGCGCTCGCTGCACGCCACGCGGCTGGAAGAACGCGGCAATGATGAGATAGAGGATGAGCGTCGCGCAGATCACGACGCCAAGGAGGCCCTCGTCGTTGTAGCAGGCCAGCCAGTTGCTATCGATTGGCAGGCCATTGAACGACTGGTTCGACAGACCGCCGCCGAAGATCACCTGGAACTTGTTGCGGGGCGAACTGAGCAGTCCGGCCCAGACCGTTGTGCGGCCAGTGAGGTCCGAGAGTTCCTTGGAGTTCTCGCCTCGTGCCAGCCAGGTGGTTATGAGGCCTGACACCGTCATCGCGGCGACTGAGGCGACCACCGTGCCGGCGGTGAACAGCTTCCGTACCCGCGCCCTTATTGCGAAGAGGCTCAAGCCGCCAACGAGCAAGGCGCCGAGCATCGCGACCAGGGCAGTCCTGGTATGCGTCTCCAGCAGGATGAACCCGGCCACCGTGACGACACCAAGCGCCACCCGCCCGGAGTACTCACCGCCCAGCCAGAGCACCAGGACGATGCCGATAGTGACGGCCGAGAACTCGGCGACCTGTGTCGGCGGGGTCGGCCACAGGGCGCCACCGAGCCTGCCGCCGGACCGCGCGCTGTGCGGTGACAGCATGAGCCCAAGCAGCACGGTGCCGAGGACGACGAAAGCGGCTCGCAGGTGCGCCCGGACTAGCAGCAGGTCACGCCTGCCGAACCAGGGCGAGATCAGCCAGAGAGTGGCGACGAAGGTGGCCATCCGGAAGGTCCGGTAGAAGGTGCCAAAGTGGTCGGCCTGCCCAGCCGACATGAGCGTCTCGGCGACGAGTACGGTCAGGAGGCACAGAGCCACGTTTGGCCGGATGACAGGTCGGCGGTTGACCGACAGCGCGAGCCCGAGCGCGACGAACAGCGCGCCCTGGGTGATGGCCTTGCCGATCGAGTCGGGCAGGTGCACGACGAGGGGCGCGCCGTCCCAGGTCTTGGGGTAGTAGGTCAGCGTGTTGAGCAGCAGCAGGGCCCAGATCAGACCGATCCTGCGGTTGGCCGAACGCTCGGCATCGACGGCGCTGCGCTGCCAGGGGGCAGCGCGGGCCGGGCGGAATGTCAGCGGAAGACTCACCGGCTGGTGGCTCCCAGCCGCCGTTCTGGCGTCGGCGATCTGCTTCCGGTCGGCCTGCCGCCAACTGCCTTCCGGCCGGCCGGCCTGCTACCGGCTGGGCCCTGGGCTGAGGGATGTCCCCGGGTCGGGCCGCTGGCGATGGCGCCGAGACTGACGTCGCTCTTATCGGCGCCTACCAGGATCGCCCCTGATGGGGGCAGACCGGCTAGGCGCAGCATCTCGCCCAGAGCGTAGACCTTGGTCGCTGACGAATGGCCGGCCGTGAGGACGACCACGGCATCACTGGCCCAGCTCAGCAGGTGCTCCGCGCCAAGCCCGGGCTCGAGCGTCGCCACGGTCAGCATCAGGTCGGCGGACTCGAACGCGGCGGCCAGCGGCCCGGTATAGCCACTCCCGTAATATGCCTGGCCCGGGTAAACCTCCCCAGACAGGAACTGCTCGCGCCACCCGGGACCCATCCGGCCTTGGCCGGAGACACTCGCTCGCACCGGTTCTGCGGTCCGGTGCAGCGGGCCGGTCGGCATGAGGGCGCCACGCTCGGGCACAACGAGGGCGATCTGCTGGCCGCCCGCGGCCACGACACGTACGCCGGGGCCGGTGATGCCCAGCAGCTTGGCGGCAACGGCGCCGGGCGTGAGGTCCGCGACGATGACCTGGCTGCCAGCGCGCGCGGCCGACACTGCCAGCGAGAGCACGGGAAGTGCCGCAAGCTGCGGGTCATCGACGGCCACGACGGCGAGGGTGGCAGTGGCGTTCGGGTTGCGCGGCGGGAGTGTGGCACGCAGAAGTGCCGCCATCCGCTGCACGTCCCGGTTTCGCACGACCTGCAGTCCGCCGCCTGGCCACCGGCCAGTCCGAACGTTGCCGACGCTCAGGCGCACTGGCGCACCGAGGGCCCTGGCTACGTCGTCGCGGCGGCGCAGGCGGTCGGTCACAAGTTCGGCGACGACCGCGTATCCCATGCCGATCAGCAGGCCCGCAATGAGCCCGGCCGCCCCGTACACGGCCGGCACCCGGAAGCGGGAGCGCGGCACCGGGGCAGCCGGGTCGAGGACGTAGCTGCCGTGCACCTGCGCTTCGGTGTTAACCGGGTCGTTGGTGGCGTCGTACTCCAGCCCCTGCCACGTCTTATAGTCGCGGATCTTCGCTGCGGTGAGGCGAACGACCAAGGCTGTCCTCGCCGTCGACGCTGGCTCCCTGGTTGCCGCGGCGAGCTGGGCCGTGACCTTTTTGTACCTCTGCAAAGAGGCCGGCACTTCCGCGCTCAGCGCGACGCTGTACAGGTGCTGCGAGACATTCAGGTAACGGTCGCGGTACTGCAGGAACGCATAGCCCAGCGCGTTTGCCCTGGCCATTGCCTGGCTGACGGTCGGCCCACCGACCGTGAACTGCACCAGCTTGTCGGTGAGCGCGTCGATGGTATATGAGGTCAGGAACTTATTCAGGTTCTCGGCGAGGCCTAGTTTGTGCAGAGCCACGCCGGCCACCCCGCGGGACTCGGCGAGGGTCACATCAGTCTGGACCGCATCCAGCGGATCGACGTCGGTCGGCTGCGCCAGCAGGACCGTAGTCTGAGCCTGATATGGCGGCGGCGCCTTCAGATAGAAGCCGACTCCGATCACCATTCCGACGAGACCGCAGGCCAGCCACAGCGGTGCCCGGCGGCGGAGCGTTCGGCCGACGAACGGAAGGCTGGCCAAACCCAGGGTGAACTCGCCAGTCGGCCGGTCGCCGCCGGTCTTCAGGTCCTTGCGGCCCCATACGCGCCCGGCCGCGTCGGTGGTGCCTGGCTGCGTGCCTGCCGGGGGCATCGTCACTGCATGGACTCCGTGTTCAGGCCAGTGAGACGGGTCGGCGGCCGACGCCGGGTCGTCCGGCCGGGTTGCGGCATACGCCCTGTGGTCAGGTCGGTCGGGTCGGGGTCCGCCACGAGGATCCCGGCGATCTCGCGACCGTCGGTCGCGGCGGCGACCGCGACTCGCGCCAGCTGCTCGGCCGTCGTCTTTCCGGCTGTCACGCCGAGGACGGCGGCCGTCGTGCGCATCGTGTCGGCCAGGGTGGGCGTCTTGTCGTCGACGACCGAGACAACGATCGTCAGCGCCGTCGCCGGACCCCGGGCAGTTGGCATCTCCTCGTCGCCAGCGCCGACCCGCATGTTGAACCGGCGCCCGGACGGGGTTGTCGCGGTCACCCGGCATGCGGCGATCAGCGTTGCGGTCACGTGCGGATCCTGCTGCGGGCCGATGACCAGGGCAGTGGGGATTCCCAGCGAGGCGCTGAACGCGGCAAGCTGGGGGCCGAGTGCGAGCGCGCCGCGGTCGGAGGCCAGCGAGATCATCGCGAGGGAGGCCCCGTCACTGCTGCTACCGCGGAAGTCCGTCAGGCCCAGGAGCCTGAGGGCCTTGCGCAAGCTCCAGGCGTGCACTACCTCAGGCTCGTAGCCGTCGAGCAACTTCAGCCAGCCGGCCGTGCTTGACGGGTGCTCGACAGGGATGGACGCCAGCACAGGGACGCCGATCGCGTCCGCGATCTCGTCCCGCTCCCGCAGCCGTTTGTCGCTGTTACTCAGCGCCACCGCGCCGACGGCGCCGCCGATCAAGCCGACCAGGAGGCCGAAGATCGCGTCCAGCACGCGGGTGGTTGTCACGTTCCCGGTTGCGATCGTGGCGGGGAAAACACTGCCCTTGGTCGCCCCGATGGGGCTGGCCGATGAGCCGATGAACTTCACATAGCTCGTCGCCACGGCGTTCGCGATTTCCTCGGCCTGGCTGCCAGTCTTGCCCTTAGCCGTGATCTGCAGCACGTTAGAGGTGTCGATGCTGGCCTTGACCTCTTTGCGCAGCGTCGCGATGGACAGCTTGCCGTCAAGTTCTGCCGCCGCCGACCTGAGCACCGGGGGGGTAGTGACGAGCAGCACCTGCGTGGACATGTACTTCGCGGATGGCATGATCACCGTTGCGCTCGATGTCAGCATCGGCGGTCGCAGCACGGAGTAAGCGCCGCCCAGGCACACACCCAGCAGGCAGGTCAGGATCACCAGCGCCTTGTAACGGCGCACGGCCTGCAAGAACCGCTTGAGGTCCATCGCGTCACCTCATTCGTGTGCTGGGCTACCTGGTCTGGCGGCGCGAGAAAAGTACGGCCGTGTATAGAGAGCGCCGAGGACACGACGGTGATACGGCGGTTCGGCCGGCGGGCAACTCGCCTACTGACTGCGGGCTTCGTCAGGCCCAGATGTCACGCAAGACGTTCAGCACCACTCGCGAGCCGAGGCGGTCCAGCTTGATCGGCAGTTCGCGCATGTCGGCTAGGCTCGCCCGGACCGCGCGCTGGCACTCCATCGGGCAGATGACGAGCAGGAAGCCACCGCCGCCAGCGCCGGTGAGCTTCGCGCCAGTTGCCCCGGCGTCAAGAGCGCGGCTGACCATGTCGTCGATCTGCGCGTTCGAGACGCCTGATGCCAGCTTTCGCTTGGCCTCCCAGCTCTCCCGCACAGCCGGGCCGATGGCCTCTACGTCGCCGGCGCGCAGCCGCTCGACTGCGAAGCCCGCCAGGTCGCGTAGCAGGTCAAGCTGCGGTCGGGCGGACTCCACGTTCGCGTTCTGCTCGGCCAGTATGGTGTTGGCGCTTCTGGTGACGCCGGTATAGAACAGCATGATCTGCCGCTGCAGCGCGCGCCGGTCGGTTGTCGAG
>JASHTT010000547.1 GCA_030040415.1 Streptosporangiaceae bacterium
GTGGTGATCATCCTGGGCGCGGTGACGGGCCTTGTCTGGGAAGAGCGAGGCCCGTCGTTCCGTGCTGCTTTCGGGAAGCTGCGTCCGGGTCGGACTTGACGACAAACTGGGCTGACGCGGCGGCGCCGCGCTCAGGGACCACATACTGGCTCCGGGAGCGGATTCTTCCCAGGTCTTTGTCAGATGGCCAGTGATAAAGGCGAACAATCCAAAGGAGTACGACAATGGCACTGAATTGGCCGCTCGAACAGCGGGGTTCGACGGGCGAGAACGTCCGCAGCATCCAGTATCTGCTCAACGCTCACTTATCGACGGCTGCGAGCGCAGCGTCTGAGGGGAACGAATCGGGCAGTGCTGAGCCCGCCCGGAGGCGCAGGATCTTCGGCCGGAGATCCGAGCCGGCCAGCGAAACCTCAGCCGCCGGCACGGCCACTATGACCAGCGATTTGCTTGTCGTTGATGGCATCTTCGGCCCGACGACCGAAGCGGCAGTGCGTGCCTTCCAGGCCGAGCATCGCCTGACAGTGGACGGCAAGGTCGGGAACCAGACCTGGTCAGAGCTGATTATCGAGGTATCCACAGGCAGCACCGGAGACGCCGTGCGTGCGGTCCAGAGCCAGGTTCGCTCGCGCAGCGGCTGGCTGACTGTCGACGGAATCTTCGGCCCGCAAACCGACAACGTGGTGCGCAGTTTCCAGTCCTTCTGCGACCTCAGCATCGACGGCATCGTCGGTCCCAATTCTTGGAATGCGCTGACACTGGCCTACCTGCGCGCGAGTAGCGCGGCGGCTGCCGCGGACCTGGTTTACCAAGCGTGGACGAAGAGTGACCGCGCTGCAGCCGCGTACGAAGCCATACCCCTGGCCATCGAGCAGCTTTTCGCCCGGAACTGGCAGGCGGCGGACGGCTGGACCCCCGCCGGATGCGAAGGCGCAGCGGGAAGCTTCGTGTGCAAGTGGCAGCGAACCGGCGAGACACTAAGCCTCGAAGGCAACGACAGCACCGGAGCGCCGTTTTATTACGTCAACAACGTGACCTTCGAGGCCTGAAGCCCGCTGCATCGGCTGAGCCGGGGTGGCCGTGCTGACTGTGCGGAAGACTTTGACAAGGCGATCGCCATGTCAAAGTCTTCCGCGAAGCAGGCCTACGTGGCTGTGGTAGCAGATTTGGCGGCGATCTCCGCTCGGGCCGCCGCGGCGATGTCGGCACCGGTATTCGCGTGGCCGCCGATTCCCCAGCCTCCTTCGGGCGACTCGGTGAGAAGCACCCACGTCCGCTGCTTGAGTGTGTCGTCACCAGCGGCAGCTGCCACGATGTCGGTCAGTTCGGCTACTACCCCGAGCTGCTTGGCGCGGTCGAGAACGCCGATGGGCGTGAGTACCTGGACGCGCACGTAGTTGGATTCGCCGTCCACGTTCGAGACTGAACCAGGCGGCAGGTCGTGTATGAAAGCGGCGGTGTTGCGGCGGAACAACGCCAGGTCCGGCACCTGCTCCCAGCGCATTACCGCCGCGGCCAGGTCCCTTGCCAGCTGGTGCCGGTCAGCGAACGTTCCCTCGGTGGCGTAGACGTCGATCATTGGCATGTCGGAACTCCCTAGGGCGGGCTACTGAGAGGGAGTCTTCGCGCCGCGCTGCAGTGGCGACATCGCATGATCGCGCGATATTCGGCCGTTCGCGCGCGATCGCTGCGTCCTGCCCGACAGTTAGGGCCGACGTAAGCTCTCGTCATGGCGGGACTCTCGAGGCTGCCGCTTCGCGGTCGTGAGCGGGAACTCTCCGCGGTACGCCGACGGCTGGCCCAGGTACGCGAAGGCACCGGCGGAGTGGTGGTCGTCGAGGGAAGCTCAGGCCTCGGCAAGACCCGGCTTATCGATGAGTGCGCGCAAATCGCCGCTGAGTTCTCGTTTCGCGTGGGCCGCGGCGGGACCGAACCCGGCCGCGTGATTGAACTTGGCGCGCTTTTCGACGCCCTCTTCGAAGGTAATCCGCCGCTGGCCGATCGCCGGGACCTGAGCGACTACCACGCGTCGCGAGAGTTCCTCTTCTGGCTCCTTCAGGACATCCAGTCGCTGATCGAGCAGGCCGCCTTGCGGAGCCCGCTCCTGATCTGCCTGGACGACCTCCATCAGGCCGGTCCCGCGTGCGCGATCGCGATGCGCCAGCTGCTGCCGCGACTCGCGTCGCTGCCCGTCGCCTGGGTGCTGGCGTTCCGGCCTGACCAGGGCGTTCCAGCCATTCAGGGAGCGAAGCAAGAGCTGATCGAGTCTGGCGCTGAGTACATCAGGCTCGGTCCGCTTGACCGGGGTGCGGTTGCGCAGCTCGCCTCGGACGTCCTTGGCGGTGAACCCGACGACGAGCTCTTGCGGAAGGCGGAGCGGGCGCACGGGAACCCGTTCCTCCTCGTCGAGTTCTGCCGCGGGCTGCAAGACGATCTCCTCGTCGCCGTCGAGTCGGGTCGCGCGACCCTCGTCGGCGAGAGCCTGCCGCACCGCGTGAGCGATAGCCTGCGAGGCAGGCTGGCCCGGATGTCGCCCATGGCCGAGCGGGTCGCGACCTTTGCCACCGGACTTGGACGCCGATTCACCCTGCAGGATCTTTCGGCGATGACCGACATGTCGCTCGCCGAGCTCATCGACCCCGTCCGTGAACTCATTCAGGCAGACTTGCTCGCTGAGAACGGCGACCGACTCGCCTTCCGGCACGATCTCATCCGCGACGCCGTCCGGGGGAGCCTGCTCGCGCCCGTCCGCCGCGCCCTCGACCGGCAGGCTGCCGACGTCCTGCTCGCCCGCGGCGCACTCCCCGTCGAGGTGGCGGTGCAGCTCATCGAGAGCGCTGAGCCCGGCGACAGCGGCGCGATCACCACCGTGTACGAAGCGGCCCAGGCGCTCAGCATCACCGATCCGGAATCCGCCGCAGAGCTCTGCGCGAAGGCACTTGAGCTCACGCCGCTTGCTCACCCGCTGCGCGGTCCGCTGGTGGCGCGCCGGGTCGTGTCGCTCTTTGCGGCGGGACTAGCCGATGAAGGCAAGCAGTTCGCCGATTCGGCGCTTCGCCAGGCGCTGCCTTCGGAAGAAGAGGGACGCGTGCGCTACAGCGTCGCGAGCATGTTCGACCTCTCGCCGGAGGTCCGCGCGGAAAGCGCCCGAGCCGGCCTTGCGCTTCCGTATCTCTCGGATGACCTGCGAGCGCAGTTGCTGGCGGCGCTGTACCACAACTTCACCGTCGCGGGCCGGGTGAGCGAGGCGCTGGAGATAGAGCCGGCGGCACACGACGCCATCTACGCGAGTCGGAACAAGGCGGGCTGGATCGCCTTCGAGCTTCCGCACTCGGGGGTGCAGTATCAGCTGCTCGACTTCGGCCGGGCGCTGGAGATCGTGACCGCCGCGGAACGCCTGGAGCTGGACGGCGAGGAGGACGCCCGGCGGCGTCTGTCGCACATCATGAGGGCGTGGACGCTCGACGCACTCGATCGGTGCGAGGAAGCTGTCGAGTCGTCCGACGCTGGCGTCATGGCGGCCCAGCGAGACCGGCAGAACTGGGCACTACGTGTCTTTGAGACGACCCGCGGGCGGCTGATGCTGCAGATGGGCCGCTACGCCGAGGCGGCGGTCGCACTCGAGGGACGCTTCAGCCGCGCGGACGCCCGTCTCGTCGCCGGGGCCCTGCACGCCCCCTCGGTCGTGGCGCTTGCATCCCTTCGGATCCATACCGGGGATGAACTCGGAACGCTCGAGGTCGCCGAGATCGCCAAGGCGATGCTGGACGCTGAGGCTCCCTGCGTGCGGCACCACGCGATGTGGTGTCTCGCCATGATCGCGCTCGCCGGGGGAGACGTGATGCAGGCGCACGGCTGGCTGTGCGCGTCAGGCCATGAGGAGCGGCTGTCGATGTGGCCGCTGTTCCCGCATGAGGTGGCCTTCGACGCTGAGCGCGTCCGCATCGCGAAGGCGGTGGCGGATGAGGAACTGGCCGAGCACGCTATCGCGGTCGCCGAGCGCCGGGCCGAGCTCAATCCGAACGTGCCGTCCGCTGCCGCGGCGGCTGCGCATGTTCGCGGGATCTGGGCGGGGTCCGTTACTCACCTCGAGCAGGCCGCCGCCGGCTATCGAGACGGCCCGCGACCGATGGCGCACGCGTCCGCGCTGGAGGACCTCGGCAGGGTCCTGGCGGCGCGTGGCGACACCGCGTCCGCGATCGGGTTGCTCGACGAGGCACTCTCGATCTCGACACGAGTCGGGGCCGCCTGGGACGTGGCTCGGGTGCGAGGTCGACTGCGTCGGCTGGGCGTGCATCGCCGGCCGTCGGCGTCCAAGCGGCCTAGCTCTGGCTGGGCCGCCCTGACCGACGCGGAGAAGGCGGTGGCTAACCTCGCGGCGCAGGGCAGCACCAACCGCGAAATCGCCGACAAGCTCTTCATTTCGCCGCACACCGTCAATACGCATCTGCGGCATGTCTTCGACAAGCTCGGCGTGAACTCCCGGATGCACCTCATGAAGTTCGTGCAAGCGCAGCTCGACGACTCATAGGCGGCCCTTCTCCAGAGTCAGCGATCCACAGCGCGGCCAAGGCTCGTCCGTCTCGCCCGGCGACCGCACGCGGCGCGCACCTGCGGCCCCCGGCGGTCCTGGCGCAGATCGCCCACTCGTGTGATGTGGCTCGCTGGTCATTGGTGCAGCGTGACCGTAAGGCCTTCAACTGCGGCAGGAGGAACCACGATGCCAGCAACACCAACCGTCGTCCTGGTGCACGGCGCGTTCGCAGACGCCTCCGGTTATGCCGGGATCATTCGCGTCCTTCAGTCTCGCGGCATTGACGCCCGAGCTCCGATGAATCCGCTGCGCGGACTTGCCTCGGACGCCGATGCGATCACCCGGTACACCACGGAGATCGACGGACCGGTCCTGCTAGTAGGGCACTCGTACGGCGGCGCGGTAGTCTCGCAGGCCGCCCCGTCGGTGCAGGGGGCGGTCGGCCTGGTGTTCCTGTCCGCGTTCGCACTTCAGGAGGGTGAGAGCTGCGCGACCGTCCAGCAGGGATTCCCGGCAGTGCTCGCGGCCGAGACCGTCATCCCGACCCACTACGACGCGCCGGGCACGGCCGGAGGCCCAGACCTCTATATCAAGATCCCCGAGTTCCACCGGACGTTCTGCGCCGATCTCCCGGACAGTCTCGCCGCCACGATGGCGGTGAGCCAGCGCCCGGTCAGCGCCGCGGCGATGACCGAGCCAGCGACCGCTGCCGGATGGAAAGACCTGCCGACGTGGTACCTGGTTTCCCGCGATGACGCAGCGATCTCACCCGACTGCGAGCGCCATATGGCGAAGCGGATGAACGCAACGACCGAAGAGGCGGACGGCTCGCACGCGGTCTTCATCGCGCAACCGGAGCTCGCGGCGCAACTCATCCTTCGCGCACTCGAGATGAGCTGACTGCCAGGCGCAACCGAGTGGCCAACTCACCCCGGTCGGCCGGGAACTGCGCGCGAGCTTGCTTGTACCGCACACACTGCTGGTACAGACTGCCGGTGATCGTTTAACCGCTGGCGGGTAGGAACAGCAGGGTTTCTGGGGGAGGTGGCGGGTGAGCAGCGATTCGCGCACTCCGGCGGGAGATGGCGGTCCGGCTGGGGACGGTGGTCCGGCGGGAGCTGGTGGTCCGGCGGGAGGTGGCGCTCCGGCCCCCAGCGCATTCCCCGTCCGGGCGCAGAATCTGCTGCGGGTTCGGGCGGTCTGGATCTTCCCGCTGGTCCTGGGATCGGTGATCGTCGTTCTCATCACGACGTTCTATATCGGGTCGGTGGTGGACCCGCTGGGTCACCTGCACGGCCTGCCCGTGGCGGTGGTGAATCAGGACCGCACAGCCACGATCGGCACGCATCGGATCAACATCGGCCAGGAAGTGGAACGTGGCCTGTCGAGCAGCCCGGCGGTTTCCAGCCGTCTGGGACTGACGGACACCACGCTCGGCTCCGCCGAGCGGGCGATGGACCGCGGAGGCTTCTACGCGACCGTCGTGATCCCACCCGGCTTCACAACCTCGCTGCTGAGCCTCTCCGGTGTCAGCGCGGGCGGGGGAGGGTCCGGCAAGCCCGAGATCATCATCCTGACGAACCAGCGTGCTGGCACGGTCGGAGTGAGCCTGGCCACCGGCGTGCTGCAGCCTGCCATCACCGTGGCAGCACGCCAGATCGGGCGGCAGCTTGCCGCCTACGTGCCGGCTCGGGCCTTGACGCCGCTGACGAAGGCGTTCCTGGCGGATCCTGTCACCATCGTGACGGCTTATTACCGGCCGCTGCCCAGTCACTCGGCGCTCGGGCTCAGCGCGTTCTACATGGCTCTGCTGATCCTTATGTGCGGCTTCCTTGGCGCTGTCATCGTCAACTCTTCGGTTGACGCGGCACTCGGATACGCCACCAGCGAGGTCGGGCCCAGATGGCGGCAGCGTCAGCCGCTGCCGATCAACCGATGGCAGACGCTCATCATCAAGTGGGTGATGGCTGTCGTCCTGATGGCCCTGATGACCGGACTCGTCCTGCTCGTGGCGGCCGGCATCTTCCGGATGGACGCCCCCCATGTCGGGTTGCTGTGGCTGCTGGCCTGGCTCGCCTCGGTAAGCGTGGCCGAGGGGACCATTGCCCTGCTCGCGGTCCTCGGAGCCCCGGGCCAGCTGCTGGCCATGCTGGCCTTCGTCTACGCGGGGCTCGCGAGCTCCGGCGGCACCATACCCGTGCAGGCCCTGCCGAGCGTGCTGCGGTGGCTTGCCGAGATCGAACCGCTGCGCCAGATCCTCGACGGAACCAGGGCGATACTGTACTTCGGCGCCAGGGCCGATGCGGGGCTCGCGCGGGCAGTCACGGCCGCTGCGCTCGGGCTGGTTTTCTGGCTGGTCCTAGGGACTTGCCTGGTGCGCTGGTATGACCGCAGGGGATTGTCGCGGATGAGTCCCGAGATGCTCGCGTACGTGGGCGGTGCGGTGCAGCAGTACAGGTCCAGGCCGGCCGACGGCCCGCAGCAGGGCTCTCCGGACACCGGCGCCGGCCAGCCAGATTCCGGGAACGCCGGCGGTGATCGGCGCGAGCCCGACGACATCGGGAACCGAAACGACCCCGGCAGTCAGCGCTAAGCCGCCGTCATAGCGCACCGGCGACGATAAGTCTTCGTAGAGCTGGCTGGCCGAGCTACCGCTCGGCTTACGCCCGATTTGTCCCGGGCCCTTCCGCGAGTCGCCGTGCGCTCGTTACGATGCGCCGGTGGGCATGTCGGGACCAGCGGTGCGGATCGCGGTGGACCCGGCCAAAGTACGGCGAATGCTCGGCTCGCCCGAGCTGAGCTGGCTGGTCGAGCGGATCCGGAATCGGCTCGAGCGCGGCGAGCCGGTCGACGGCACGGTTACCTTGGTCGGCGCCACCGTGGCACAGCGGCGCGCGGCGGCACGGCTGCTCGGCCGGAACGTCGCCCGCGGCGCCCTGCTGAACGTGCCGCTGCGGGACGTCGCCGAGGAATTGTGGCGGGCCGCCGCGGCGCCGAGCCTGGTAGCGGCCGTGGAAGTCATCGGCGGACCGGTCCGTGACCTCGCAGCCGAGCGAGCAGACGACCTCCAGCGCTGGCACGATGCGCTGGCCGCCGCGCGGTCGAGCCCGCTCGCGGCAGAGGCGTGGTACGGCGAGTGGCTCAAGTCGGTCAGCCGGGACGGCACCGTCGGCAGGCTGATCAGGCAGGGCCGGTCCGAAGTCATCGCGCAGTCGGCCGCCGTGCTCGAGCAGCTCTCTGACGATGGCGCCGCGCTCGCCGTGACGGAGGCCAGTCACGGCCCTGGCGGGTCCGCGGCCGTGGTGCTGTCGTCACTCGCCGCGTCGGTCACCGGAGACGAGCGCGCACTTGCCGACGGGCTGCTGGCCAGCCTTGTCCTGCGCGGGCTGGCCGCGCGTGAGGGTGTCCAGGTGCCGGAAGGGCGGGACGCCGAGCAGGCGCTCTGGAATGCCGCCGGCGTGGTGACCGACGACCTGGCCAGCCAGGTCCTCGTGCTGAACATGCGGGCCGGCGGCGAGCCACTCGGCCGCTGGCTCACCGAGGCGGCGGAGGCGGGACAGCCGTTCCGGGTCACGCTGCGGCAGCTAGCCGCCGCGCCGCTGCTGCCGTGGGCACTGGACATCTACGTCTGCTCGAGTTCCACGGTGCTGCGCGAGGCAGCCGACAGGTTCGGCACGGACTGCCCGGCGCTGGTGTGCACCGAGGGCGAACCGTCGCTTGCCTGCACCCGGCTGGTCCAAGCCGCCTCGAGCAGCGGATCTGCCGTGCACTGGCACGGCGACTTCAGCTGGGCAGGCCTGCGCGGCACCGCCATGGCAGTTCGCCGCCTGGGCGCACGGCCCTGGCTGATGGCCGCGGCCGACTATCAGCAGGCGCTCGCGGCGGGCGCGACCGAGCCGCTTCAGGGTGCGGCAGAGCGGAGCCCGTGGGACCCGCGGCTCGCGGAGCTCATGCGGACGACGGGCCGTGCGATCAGTGAAGAGTGCGTGGCCGACCGGCTGCTCGACGAGCTGAGCGCGGCGCGGGTCTGACCGGCGCCAGCAGTTCTAGCGTGTCACTAGCAGTTCAGCTGTGCCGGTTCAGCTGTGCCGGTTCAGCTGTGCCGGTTCAGCGGTGCCGGTTTAGCTGTGCCAGTTCAGCCGGCGGCGATGTAGGACGTCAGGAACTTCCTGGTGCGCTGGCCGCTCTCGCCCCGGGTGTACTCGGCTGCCACGAAGTCGGTGACCCCGGCGTCGGCGAGCGCGGCGATCTGCCCGGCGACGGACTCCTCGTCGCCGACGATCGCCACGTCACCGGGTCCGGCGGCACCTTCCTTGTCGAGCATCGCCCGGTAGGACGGCAACTGCCCGTAGATGGAGAGCACCCGGTCGGCATCCTGGCGCGCCTTCGCCGGGTCGGCGGTCACGCAGACGGGGAGCATGCAGACGACGCGCGGGCTCGGCCGGCCCGCCGCGGCGGCTGCGGCGGTGACAGCCGGGACGATGTAGTCGCGCACGGTCGCCGGCCCGGTCATCCACAGCACGGTGCCGTCGGCCTGCTCCCCAGCTAGGCGGAGCATCCGCGGGGCGAGAGCGGCGAGCAGTACCGGGACTTTCGGGACGGAACGAGGCACCGAGAGGCCGATGTGCGCGTGCACGGTCTCGCCGTCGAAGTCCGCGGATTCGCCTGCCAGCAGCGGTAGCAGCACCGCGAGGTACTCGCGCATGTGCCTCGCGGGCTTGTCGAAGCTGTAGCCGTACATGTCCTGGATGACAATCTGGTGCGACAGGCCGATGCCGAGCGTGAGCCGCCCGCCGACGGCCAGCGAGGTGGTCAGCGCCTGTTGCGCCAGGACTGCGGGATGCCGCGGATACGTCGGCACCACCGCGGTGCCCAACTCGATCCCGGGTACCTGGCTGCCCGCGACCGCGAGCGTCGTCAGCGCTTCGAGGCCGAAGATGTTCGACATCCAGGCGGACGCGAACCCCTGGTCGGCGGCCACCCGCAGGTCATCGGTGATCTTGGTCAGCGCATTCGCGCCGGCGGCCTCCGCCACCATCGTGCCGATCCGCATCCGCCCCTCCGTCCGCATCACGGCCGAGCGAGTTGCGGCCGGACTGCCGTTCCCGTATTGCGGGTGTTCCGAGCGTACCGGCCTGGATTGCAGCTTGCCGCCTCGGTGACAATAGGGACATGGAACCCGCGAGGCAACGCCGATCGAGTCAGGCCAGCCGGGCCGCGGCCGCGGAACGAGACGTGCGCGAGACTCGCGAGCGGGCCCGCAAGAATGAGGCGGCGGCGGCGCGAGCCAGGTCCAGGGCAGCGGCCCGGGACCAGCTGGCGAGCGAGCGCCAGCGGCCCGGCCCGCCCGCCGTCAAGCTGCCTGCAGGCCGGTTCCTCGACCGTGAGGACAGCTGGCTCAGGTTTGCTCAGCGAGTGCTTGAGCTGTCCGAGGACGAGAGCGTGCCGTTGCTGGAGCGGGTCAGGTTCTCGGCGATCTTCGCCAGCGCCCTCGACGAATTTTTCGGCGTCCGGGTGGCGGGCCGGATCCGCCGGATGGCCGCCGGGCTGCCGGTGGAGAACGCCTCCGGGCAGTCCCCGGCGCAAATACTTGAGCACACGCTCGAATACGCCCGCGAGCTTTCCATCAGGCACGCCCGCGGATTCGCCGAGTCGCTGCAGCCTGACCTTGGCGCGGCCGGGATCGAGATCCTGCGCTGGAAGGAACTCGAGGCTGCGGAGCAGTCGCGCATGCAGGCGTTGTTCGAGGAGCGCATCTACCCGGTGCTCACACCGCTTGCAGTGGACCCGGCGCACCCGTTCCCGTTCATATCGGGCCTGTCGCTCAGCCTGGCCGTGACGATCGCCGACGCCGAGACGGGCGCCACGATGTTCGCCAGGGTCAAGGTGCCACCGCTGCTGCCGCGGTTCCTCAAGGTGGCACCGAACCGGTTCGTCCCGCTGGAGGACGTCATCGCGGCGCACCTTGGCGAGCTGTTCGCCGGCCTGGACATCCTCGAGCGCTACGCGTTCCGGGTGACCCGCGTGTCCGATCTGGAAATCGACGAGGACGTGACCGAGGACCTGCTGAAGTCGCTGGAGCGTGAGCTGATGCGGCGCAGGTTCGAGCCGGCTGTTCGCCTCGAGGTCGAGGAGTCCATGTCGGATGACGTGCTGGAAAGGCTCGTCACCGAGCTCGACGTGGACACCCGCGCGGTCTACCGGGTGCCGGGGCCGATGGACCTGTCCGGCCTGTCGATCATCGCTGACCTGGGGTTCCCGAACCTGAAGTACCCGACGTTCGTGCCCTCGGAGACCGCGCTGCCACACGACGCCAGCGACGAGGGCGTGTTCGGCACGCTGACCGAGCACGACGTGCTCGTGCACCACCCGTACGACTCGTTCACCGCGAGCGTGCAGCGGCTGCTGGTGTCGGCCGCGCGTGATCCGCGGGTACAGGCGATCAAGCAGACGCTGTACCGGACGAGCGGCGACTCGGAGATCGTGGAAGCGCTGATCGACGCCGCCGAGGCGGGCAAGCAGGTCGTCGTCGTCGTCGAGATCAAGGCGCGCGGCGACGAGCGGGCGAACATCGGCTGGGTGCGCAAGCTCGAGCAGGCGGGCTGCCACGTCGTGTACGGCATGCTCGGGCTGAAGACGCACTGCAAGATGGCGCTGGTGGTGCGCGAGGA
>JASHTT010000548.1 GCA_030040415.1 Streptosporangiaceae bacterium
CGCCGGTAGATCGTCGCCTTGCCGACGCCGGCCCGCTCCGCGACCTTCTCGATCGCTAGCCCGTCGGGCCCGGACTCCGCGAGGACGCCGAGCGTCGCCGCCATAATCGCCTGGTCCGCCTGCTTGCTGCGCGGCCTGCCGGGACGGCGCGCTACTCCGGTGCGCAATGCCTGTCTTGCCCCTGTCCTTGGCACTCCGCATCGCCGTCCGTGAGCCGCCGGGAAGCGCGGGCAACCACGGCGGCGTTCTCATTGCGGCGGGGAGCTTAACGATACGAGACCTGACCGTATCAGAAAGGTCTTCCCAGGGCCAGTGCTCTACCTGCCCTAGCAGGAACTCCAAGGCTCATGTCATCATCGGATGGTCCGGGGACGCCACGAGGGCGCAACGAGACGCGGAGGATACGCAATGCCGAACGACCAGCACGGCCCCGACGCGGCCGCATCAGCACCATCCGTCACACCAGCCACGAGCGTGGAGCAGCTCTACGGCGGCGCAGCCACCAGGCGCGTGACCGTCCGCGACATCGCAGCGGCCAAGGCTCGCGGCGAGAAGTGGCCGATGCTCACCGCCTATGACGCGCTGACCGCCCGGGTTTTTGACGACGCCGGCATCCCGGTGCTGCTCGTCGGCGACTCGGCGTCCATGGTCGTCTACGGCCACGACTCCACGATCCCCGTCGGCATCGACGACCTGATCCCGCTGGCCGCCGCCGTGGTTCGCGGCACCAGCCGGGCCCTCGTCGTGGCCGACCTGCCGTTCGGCTCATACCAGTCCTCGCCGGAGGCGGCGCTGCACGCGGGTATCCGGTTCCTCAAGGAGGCGGGTGCGCACGCGGTCAAGCTCGAGGGCGGCTACCGGGTGATCCGCCAGGTCGAGGAACTCGTCGCGGCAGGCGTCCCCGTCATGGCGCACCTGGGCCTGACCCCGCAGTCGGTGAACGTGTTCGGCGGCTACCGGGTCCAGGGCAGGGGCGAGGACGGCGAGCGGCTACTGCACGACGCCAAGTCGCTCCAGGCGGCGGGCGCGTTCGCCGTCGTGCTGGAGTGCGTGCCCGCCGAACTTGCCGCACGCGTTACCGAGAGCCTGGATATCCCGACGATCGGCATCGGGGCCGGACCGGACTGCGACGCCCAGGTGCTGGTCTGGCAGGACATGGCCGGGTTGTCGCCGCGCACGGCGAAGTTCGTGAAGCGGTACGCCGACGTGGGTTCGGTGCTGCGCGACGCGGTGCAGACGTTCGCCGCCGAGGTCGCTGCGGGCAGCTTCCCTTCGGCCGAATACGCCTACCGCTGAGCCACGCTCAGACGTCGGTGATGCGCAGTCCGGCGTGCGCGCGGTAGCGGCGGTTGATTGATACCAAGTTCGCGGTCAACGCCTCCACCTGCCCGCAATTGCGCAGCCTGCCGCCATAGACGCCGCGCATGCCGGGGATCTCCCCGGCCAGCGCGGCAACCGTATCGGTAGCAGCGCGGTCATCGCCGAGCACCAGCACGTCGAGATCGATCCGCTCGACCGCCGGATCGAGCAGCAGCACGGCGGAGACGTGATGGAACGCTCCGACCACCGTGCTGTCCGGCAGCACGGCAGCGGCCTGCTGCGCCGCGCTGCCTTCCGGCACGGGCAGCGGGTACGCGCCGCGCTCGTCGAAGCCCAGCGGGTTCACGCAGTCCACCACAACCTTGCCGGCCAGTTCCGCCGCGAGCCCGGCGAGCAGCTCCCGGTGACCCTCCCACGGCATGGCGGCGATGACCACGTCGGCCTGCGCCGCCGCGTCACGGTTCACGCCGCCCGACAGCAGGTCCGCCGGGCCGAGCCCGGCTGCCGCAGCCTTGGCCCGGCCCGCGTCGCGAGAGCCGATGATCACCGGATGACCAGCCATCGACAACCTTCGCGCCAGGCCCGTGCCCTGATCGCCGGTGCCGCCGAGAATGCCGATCACTAGCCCTGTGACGTCAGTAGCCGCCGCGCCTGCCGTTCCCTTATGGTCTGCGGTCATGCGCAGATCCTGCCAGACTGATGGCCGTGAACCTCGACCAGGTCGCGGCCCTGCGCGCGCTGCTGGCACCGTCCGGTTGGCTGAGCCGCAGCGACTTATTTGCCGCGGCGCTGCGGCGTAGCGCGCGGACGCCGCACGGACTGCTGATCGTCGGCACCGCGGGCGACGAGCCGTGGCACATGACCGCCCACCTCGCCGACGAGGCACGGCTGGCAGGCCTTGCGGAGCTCGAGCCCACGCTGGTGCGGTGGGCGCCGCCGCCCGGCGCGCCCGCGCACCTGTCGGTGGACATCAGCAGGCTGCGAGCGGCTAGCCGAGGCGAAACGCTGCTCGTGGTCACCGGTGAGCTTGCTCCCGCCGAACTGCTGGAGCGCGTGCAGGACGTGCGTCGCACCGGCGCCACGGTCTTCGCGCTCGACCGTGGCGATCCCGATCTGGACGGCCTCGCACACGAGGCGCTCGCCGTGCCGCCGGCGGAAGCGCCGTTGAGCTTCGACGCTGCGCAGCATCTGGTCAGCGCCGCGGTCGGCGGACCTGCGCCGACCAGTCACCGGCGGGGCGGCCAGCAACCCGCCGGCCTGCGCGCCCGGCTCGCCAGGCTCCTGGACACCGTCAGCGGCAGCCCGGACATGCCGTAGCCGGCGGAGCGCAGCAGCGCCACTGCCGCCAGCACATCTCCGCAAGCGTGCGCTCGCCGGGTCCACCCGCCGGTCCCGGTCAGCCCGCCAGTCCCGGTCAGCCCGCCAGCCCCGGTCAGCCCGCCAGCCCCGGTCAACCCGCCGGTCCCGGTCAACCTGGCGGCCCTGCCCAACCCGCCGGCCCCGCGCAGGCGCGGAGGCCGGCTGCACAGGGTGCTTCCGGCGCAGCGAACGCTAACCCGCGCTAAACGACCGCCGCCAGCGTGTCAACGCCAATCAGAACGACCATCTATTCCG
>JASHTT010000549.1 GCA_030040415.1 Streptosporangiaceae bacterium
GCATCGGACGGCTGGCTGGGCAGCGTGACACCGGCCTCGGGTGCCAGCCGCTGCGCGAGCGTGGTCAGTGAGTTCTCCGTCTGCGCGCTGCCGTCCACGAACGACTGGCTCAGCTGGACCTCGCCGGTGACGGTGGCCCCCGCCTGCCGCAGCGCGGCCGTGACGCCACTGCTCACCGACGTGTCGTAGCCGGGAGCCAGCACCAGTACGACATTGCGCCCGGTGAGCAGCCCCCCGATCAGCCGCTGCGAACCGGCTTGCGCGAATGCCTGGTCGGCGCTGACCTGGTTACGCAGGACCTGCTTGTCCTTGAGCAGAGAGGAGTTGGTCCGGCTCACCCGGCTCAACTCCTTCTGCAGCAGGCTCTCCGCGGGGCCGCTCAGCGCGGTCACGCCGACGAGCAGGCCGACGGCGAGCGCCAGGAACACGGCGATGATGGAAACCAGGTGATACCTGAAGTCGATCACTAGAGCAATCCAGTTAGCCAGTACCACAGCTGGCGCAGCGCCAGGCTGAGGTATCCCAGGTAGAGCTTGCCGGCGGGCGTCAACGCCAGCGCGAGCACGGGCAGCATCGCGGCCACCGCCAGCAGGATGAGCGCCCGGCCGGAGATCCGGCTCTGGTACAGCCGGCTCACGCCTTTGGCATCGACCATCTTGTCGCCCACCCTGATCCGGGTGAGCACGGCGCTGGCCATTCCCGGCCGCCCCTTGTCCAGGAATTCTACCAGCCCGAACCGCATGCCGACGGTGACGATCAGGCTCGCGCCCGCCTCGTCGGCCAGCAGCACGCCGACGTCCTCGCTGGTGCCGTCGGACGGGCAGATGACCGGCTCTAGGCCCAGTGCCTCGACCCTGGGCAGGCCCGGTGCACGCCCGTCCCGGTAGGCATGCACCACGACCTCGGCACCCGACAGCAGGGCCTCGTCGGACACCGAATCCATGTCGCCGATGACCATCTGCGGCCAGTAGCCGGCCTCGATCAGCGCGTTAGCGCCGCCGTCCACGCCGATCATGACCGGCTTGAACTCACGGATGTAGGCGCGCAGCGCCACGAGGTCCTCGTGGTACCGGTCGCCGCGCGCGACAACAAGCACGTGCTTGCCGGCCAGCCTGGTGCGCAGCTCAGGCAGCCGGATGCCGTCGACCAGCAACTCTGAGTCGCGGTTGATGTACTCGAACGTGTTCATGACGAAGGCCCTGAGCTGGTCGGAGAGGCCCTCCTTGGCCTCCGCCATGTCCCGCGCCACCGAGTCCGCGGTCTGCCTGGTGCCCTTCGCGACCACCGCGTCGGCCAGGTACAGCGTCTCGCCGTCGAGCCGGACCGGCTGCCCCTCACGAACCTGCTCGAACACGTCACTGCCGACGTCGTCGAGCAGCGGGATCCCCGCCTCGACGAGAAGTTGCGGGCCGGGATTGGGATACCGGCCGCTGATGCTGGGCGCGGCGTTCACCACCGCGGACACCTGGCACCTGATGAGCGAGTCGGCGGCCACCCGGTCCAGGTCGGCGTGGTCGATGATGGCGACGTCACCGGGCTTGAGCCGCTTGACGAGGTTCTTGGTGCGGCGATCGAGCCGAGCCGGTCCCGTCGCCGCGGCCGGATCCCGTGACCTGGCCCAGCGCGCAGCTGAGAACACCCTGTTCTGCGCCTTCATAGCACGTCAGGCGCCAATCTACCCGGTCGGCGGGCGGTCCCGTTCGGCAGCGGCCGCGGCCAGCAGCTCGCTGGCGTGCGCCTGGCCGAACTCCGAATCCTCCAGGCCCGCCAGCATGCGGGATAGCTCGCGTACCCGGCCGGCCTCGTCCAGCTTGTCGACGCCGCTGCTGACCACGATCCCGTCGCTGTCCTTGTGCACCACCAGGTGGTTGTCGGCGAACGCGGCCACCTGCGGCAGGTGCGTCACGACGATGACCTGGGCGAGCCGGGCCAGCCTGGCCAGCCGGCGGCCGACCTCCACCGCGGCCTTGCCGCCCACGCCCGCGTCCACCTCGTCGAACACGAACGTGGGCACCGGGTCGGCGCCCGCGAAGACCACCTCGATGGCCAGCATGATCCTCGACAGCTCGCCCCCGGACGCGCCCTTGTGCAGCGGCAGCGCGGGCGCACCCGGATGCGCGGCCAGCCTGATCTCCACGTCGTCGGCTCCGTGCGGCCCGAAGTCATCCGCTTGCGTCACGGCGACGCTCACCCTGGCGTGCGGCATAGCCAGCGCGGTCAGCTCGGCGGTGACCTCGTCGGCGAACCGCTTCGCCGTCTGCCTCCTGGCGTCGCTGAGCTGCCCGCCCAGGTCAGCCACCGCCGCTGCGAGTTCGGCCTCCTGCTGGCCTAGCTCGCCGATCCTGTCCTCGTCGCCGTCCAGCTCGGCCAGCCGAGCCGCAGCTTGCTTCGCCCAGGCCAGCACCGCGGCGACGTCGCCAGCGTCCTCGCCGCGGCTGCCGTACGCGCGGACCAGCCTGGTCAGCTCGGCGCGGCGCTCCTGCACGGCGGCGAGCCGGACAGGATCCGCCTCGACCGACTGTGCATAGGCGGCGAGCTCGGCCGTCACGTCTGACAAGAGATAGGCAGCCTCGCCGACGCGAGCCGCCAGAACCCTCAGCTGAGCGTCGTGCTGCGCCGCCGACTCCAGCGCGGACCTGGCGGCGGCCAGCAGGCTGAGCACATCTGCGGCCTCGTAAGTGCCGCTGGCCGGGTCGCCGGCCAGCGCCTCGTGCGCTGTCGTGGCGGCCGTGTGCAGGGCGTCGGCGTTGGCCAGCCGCTCCTCCTCCGACACCACCTCGACGTCCTCGCCGGCCACCGGCTCGGCGCGCTGCACCTCCGCCAGCCCCTGCCGCAGGTCCTCGGCCTCGCGCTGGCGCTCCTTGGCCTCCAGCGTCAGCTCGTCGAGCTCCGCTCGGACCTTCTGGTGCTGCTGGTAGGCGCGCTGGTAGGCGGCCAGCAGCTCGGCGAACTCCGGCCCGGCGAACCTGTCGAGCGCCTGCCGCTGCCTGCCCGCCCTCAGCAGCTGCTGCTGGTCCGCCTGCCCGTGCACGGCGACCAGGTCGTCGGACAGGTAGGTCAGCAGCGACACCGGCACGGACCGGCCGCCCGCGGTCGCCCGCGACCTGCCTTCAGCGCTGACCGACCTGGTCAGGATCAGCGTGCTGCCGTCGTCGTCCAGGTCGCCGCCCGAGTCGTTGACCTGTCGCGCGACCGCTCCGGCTGGATCGACCCTGAGCCTGCCTTCGACGAGGGCGCGGTCGGCCCCGGGCCGTACCCGGGACGGGTCGGCCCGGCCGCCAAAGAGCAGGCCAAGACCCGAGACGACCATTGTCTTCCCGGCACCGGTCTCGCCGGTAACGACGTTGAACCCGCCCGACAGCTCCAGCACGGCGTCGTCGATCACCCCGAGGCCGCTGATCCGCACTTCCTCAAGCACGACCGCCTGGCTCCTTACCGTCCCGCCCGGCTGGCGCTTCCGCCCGGCCGCCCTGCCCGCGCCAGCCGGCCACTGGCAGGCCGAACTTCGCCACCAGCCGGTCGGTGAACGGCGCACCGATCCTGCCGTCGCCTCCGGTCAGCCTGGCCGCGGCAGGCAGCCGGGCGAGCAGGACCGGCTTGGCACCACGCCGGACCTCGACTCGCGAACCGGGCGGAAGTTCGACCATACGACGCCCATCGCACCACAGAACGGCGCCCGCCGTCTCGGATTGTCCGCCCGCCGCGCCGATGACCTCCGCGGCCAGCACGGACCGGGGCGACACGACCATCGGGCCGGCGAACAGCGCGTGCGCGCAGATCGGCACCATCAGCAGCGCCTCCACCTCGGGCCACACGACCGGCCCGCCGGCGGAGAAAGCGTAGGCCGTCGATCCCGTCGGGGTAGCGAACACGACGCCGTCACAGCCCCAGCGCGACAGCGGCCTGCCGTCCACCTCGGTGACGAGGTCGAGCATCCGGTCGCGTGCCGCTTTCTCGACGGTTGCCTCGTTCAGCGCCCACTCGGCTATCTGCTCGCCGTTGCTGCGGACCGCGACGTCGACCGTCATCCGCTTCTCGACGGAGTAGTTCCGGGCGACGACGTTCGCCACTGCCACCGACAGGTCCTCGGGCTCGGCCTCCGCCAGGAACCCGACGTGGCCGAGGTTCACGCCGAGCAGCGGCACGCCTGCGGGCCGCGCGAGCTCGGCCGCGCGAAGCAGGGTTCCGTCCCCGCCAACGGCGAGCACCATCTCCGCGCCATCCGCAGCCGCCGCGGTCACCGGCACTGGCACGGCGGCCGGCAAGCGCAGCTCGCCGGCTTCCGGATCGAGCACACGGACGCCGATGCCCGCCGCGGCGAGCTTGTCCGCGATGACCCTCGCCACCCGCAGCGCGGCCGCCCGGCCCGTGTGCGCGATCAGCAGCATGGACCGCGCAGTGTTACCCGCGGTCATTGCGGACCCGCCGAGACGGCGCGGAGCAGCTCGTCCTCGTCAAGCGGCGCGGCACCGGTGCGCAGCCAGAGGAAATACTCGACGTTGCCAGCCGGGCCGGGCAGCGGGCTAGCCGTCACGCCGAGCACCCCGAGGCCTAGCTGCATGGCGGCTTGCGCAACCCCAGAGACCGCGGCGGCCCGCAGCGCAGGGTCGGACACCACGCCGTCGCGCACCTTGTCCCTGCCGACCTCGAACTGCGGCTTGACCATGACCAGGAAGTCCGCACCCGGCTCGGCGCAGCCGACCAGGGCCGGCAGCACCAGTGTGAGCGAGATGAACGACAGGTCGGCGACCACCAGGCCGGGCGCCGGCGCCACCTGCTCCGGAGTCAGGTTCCTGACATTGACCCGGTCGAGCACGGTGACCCGCGGATCGGTGCGCAACGCCCACGCGAGCTGCCCGTACCCAACGTCGGCCGCGACCACGTGCGCGGCTCCGTGGCGGAGCAGCACGTCGGTGAAGCCGCCCGTGGAAGCGCCCGCGTCGAGGCAGCGTCGGCCAGCCACCCGCAAGTCCGCGAACGCGGCAAGCGCCCCGGCCAGCTTGCGGCCGCCCCGCGACACGTAGTCGGGCTCCCCGGCCGGCTCGGCGACGGTTATCGCGGCACTCGTGGTCACCTGGGTAGCGGGCTTGGCGGCAGTCTGGCCGGCCACCGCGACGCGCCGGGATGAAATCAGCTCGGCCGCCTGCTCACGCGACCGAGCCAGGCCCCGCCGGACCAGTTCGGCGTCAAGGCGCAGCCTCTTGCTCATCCGGCCAGCTCAGGTCGTGTCTCGTAGATCTTGGTGGACCTAGCCGCCGAGCCCGCCGCCGAGTTCGCCAAGGACGTCGCTGAGCTGGGCGTGGACCTGCTCGTACAGCTCAGAGTGCTCGCTGACCGGGAGACCTGGCAGCCTGTGAAGCAGCCTGAGCGCGGCATCGACCCGCGGCTCGCCGGTCGGCTGGGCGTCCTGCGCCTCGTCCCGGTTCTGCTCGTCGTGATCCGCCACGTGCTCAGCTCCTCTTGCCCGGCAGCGGGAACCGGATCTCCCGTTCCCTTTCCTATGGCATGAACGCTACCGCTGGCGCGCCTGGTGCCGGTGCACGTCGTCCGCGGAGCGGCCCGGGCATAATGACCGCGAAGGAGAGGGACGATGGCGACAGCCGAGGAATGCCGCGTTGCGCTGGAGAACCTGACGAGCCGCATCGCGAGCCTGGACGCGAAGGACCGGGCTGCCCACCTGATGGACAGGACGCTCAGCTGTCGCGTTCCTGACCTCGGCGTGACCTTTACGACGCGGTTGCGGCCCGACGGGATCGACCCGGTAGTACAGGCGGAGAACGGCGCGCCGCCGGCCCAGGTCAGGTTCACGGCGAATAGCGACGTGGTGGTGTCCGTCGCCGCCGATCCGGGCACGTTCATCCGCGCCTGGCTCACCGGCAAGCTCTCGGTCCAAGGCAGCCCGCGCGACCTGCTGTACCTGCGCAGGCTGCTCTAACCCGGTCCGCCGCGGCCAAGCACATGCCCGAGGGTGACGTCGTCTGGCGCACCGCCCGCCAGTTGCACGACGCGCTGGCCGGCCGGGTGCTCGTGCGCAGCGACTTCCGGGTGCCGAGGTACGCGACTACCGACCTGCGCGGGCGGTCGGTAACCGAGGCCGTCGCACGCGGCAAGCACCTGCTCATCCGGGTGGACGGTGACGTCACCGTGCACACGCACCTGATGATGGACGGGTTGTGGCGGATCAGCCGCACGTCCGGCTATCCGCCGTCCGACCACCGAGTCAGGCTGGTGCTCGCCAACTCGCACTGGCAGGCGGTCGGCTACCGGCTCGGCATCGTCGAGGTGATCCGCACCAGCCGGGAGGAGCAGGCGGTCGGCCACCTGGGGCCTGACCTGCTCGAGCCTGCCTTCGACGCCGCGGAGGCGGTCCGCAGGCTCGCCGCTCTGCCGGACCGCGCCATCGGCGAGGCGCTGCTCGACCAGCGCAACCTGGCCGGGATCGGCAACCTGTACAAGGCCGAGACGTTGTTCCTGCGCGGCATCAGCCCGTGGCGGCCGGTCAGCGGCGTCGGCGACCTGGCCGCGCTGGTGGAACTCGCCAGGCGGCTGCTGGAAGCCAACAAGGAAAGAATCGGCCAGGTCACTACCGGGAACCCGGCGCGCGGCCAGCAGACCTGGGTCTACGGCCGGGCCGGCCTGCCGTGCCGCCGCTGCGGCACTGCCGTCCGCCGCGCCGATCAGGGACAGGTCGTCGAAGAGCGGATCACGTTCTGGTGCCCCACCTGCCAGCCGGGCTGAGCGCCAGCCGGGCCGCCCTCCGCGAGGGCGGCCCGGCTGGACCGACACAGTTACGCGTCCCGCTTGCGGACCAGCAGCAGCCCCGCGGTCACCGCGATCGCGGCGTAGCCGCACAGCACCGCGAACCCGGTCCACGGACTG
>JASHTT010000550.1 GCA_030040415.1 Streptosporangiaceae bacterium
AGCAGCGGATACAGCCGGGCGAGCCTGGCGCTGATGCCAGCCTGCAGCGCGAAAGCGTGGATGCCCGGGTAGGAGAACACGAATGCGCCGGCGGCCAGCACGGCCACGCCGAGGAATACCGCGGCTATGCCGACGGTCCGCAGCGCGCCGGTCGCCGGGCCTCTGCCGACGGGATCGCTCATCATCGGCTCCCGGGCATCCTTCCTGGCGATTCCGGTCCGGGCAGTACCCGCCTATAGTCGGGAAACGAGCGGCGCGAGTGCCTGACGCCGGGCGGGATGAACATGCTGTGACCCGCAGGTGATCACGTCGTCAAAGGAGACGATATGCCGTACTACCGGGCGACCGGGGAGATTCCGCGAAAGCGCCATGTCCGCTTCCGCGGCCCAGCCGGCGGCCTGTACTCCGAGGAACTGATGGGCGAAGAGGGCTTCGTCTCGGACTCCTCGCTGCTGTACCACGCGCATCTGCCGACCGCGATCGTGAAGAGCGAGGGCGTCGACGACGTCGGCGCGGGCGGCCTGCAGCCCAACCACCCGCTGCTCCCGCGCCACTTCCGCACCGACGACCTGCCGGCCGGCGGTGACCTCGTGCTCGGCAGGCAGCTGCTGATGGCCAATGACGACGTGCGGATCTCGTTCGCCGCCGCAGACGCCGCGTCCAGCCTGTACCGCAACTCGGCGGGCGACGAGGCCGTCTACCTTCGTACCGGCGCAGCGACGTTCGAGTCCGTGTACGGCAGCATCGAGGCCGGTGCCGGGGACTACGTGATCGTGCCGCGCGGCACCATTCACCGCTGGCTGCCGGCCCAAGGCGGAGTACACGCCCTGGTGGTTGAGGCTCGCGGGCACATCCGCCCGCCCCAGCGGTACCTGTCCCGCTACGGGCAGTTCCTGGAGCACGCCCCCTATAGCGAGCGGGACCTCCGCGGCCCGGACGGGCCGCTGCTGCGCGACGGCGAGGACGTTCCCGTGCTGGTCAGGACCGCGGCAGGGCTGACCAGGCTGACGTACGCGCGGCATCCGTTCGACGTCGTCGGGTGGGACGGCTTCTTGTACCCGTACGCGTTCAACATCGCCGACTTCGAGCCGATCGTGAAGCGCACCCACGCGCCGCCGCCGGTGCACCAGACGTTCGAGGGCCCGAACTTCGTGATCTGCTCGTTCTGCCCGCGGCCACTGGACTTCGATCCGCAGGCCGTGCCCATTCCCTACAGCCATCACAACGTGGACTCCGACGAGATGATGTATTACGTCGCGGGCGACTACTCGGCGCGCAAGGGCTCCGGCGTAGGCCTCGGCTCGATCACGCTGCACCCTTCGGGGTTCACCCACGGACCGCAGCCCGGCGCCGTTGAGGCCGTCATAGCCGGGCTGGCCGAGGGCAAGACGACCACGGACGAGACGGCCGTCATGATCGACACCTTCCGGCCGCTGCAGCTGGGACCGGCTGGCCGCCAGGCCGAGGACCCCGAGTACGCGTGGAGCTGGGCGAAGGCAGCGGGTGCGGACCGGTAGCGCGCGCGGCGGCCCGACGTAGGCTTGATCCGTGGCAGCGGCAACGGGCACGCTCCGACGCTGGGCGGTGGTAGTGGCCGGCACCGCCGCGATCTGCGCGCTGCCCGCGGCGGTTGCGGCCTGGCCGGTGCCCGCATCCGCGCTGTCCGCCGCTCAGTTGCGTACCCGGATCGAGTTGTCCGCGCGGGTGCCCTACCAGGGCTATGCGGAGAGCGACGTCGATCTCAACCTGCCGAGCTTGCCGGACCTGGGCAACGTCGTCTCGCTGCTGGACGGAACGACCGACCAGTACGCCTGGTACCGCTCGCCTGGACAGTGGCGCGCCGACGTGCTCACCGCGGCGGGTGAGGACGACACGTACCAGACGAAGGTCGGCACGTTCACCTGGAACTACACGAGCAACCTGCTCACCCAGATTCTCGGCAGTCAGCCTGTCCGGTTGCCGCGGGCGGCCGACCTGCTGCCGCCGGCCCTCGCCCGGCGGCTGCTGAGCCTCGCCGGGCGGGCTGCCAGCTTCTCCCGGCTGCCCTCGCAGCGGGTGGCCGGCCTCGACGCCGCGGGTTTGCGTATCGTCCCCACCAGCAAGCTGACGACGGTCGGCGCGGTGGACATCTGGGCCGACCCGGCGACCGGGCTGCCCCTGCAGGTAGAGGTCTTCGGCCGCGGCGCAGCCGCGCCGTTGCTGGTGGCCCGCTTCCTGGACGTGAGCCTGACCAGGCCGGCGCTGTCGACGGTGACGCCACAGCCCGCCCCGGAAGTCGGGTACACCTCGACCGAGCTGCCGGACGTGTCGCGCATCCTGAACCAGTTCGGACCGCCGCTGCCCGACCAGCTCGCCGGCTTCGCCCGGGTCGCGAACCCGGGCGGCCTGGCCGACGTAGCGGCGTACGGCTCCGGGCTGGCGCGGTTCGTGGTGCTGCCATTGCCGCAGAGCACCGGGTCCGCGGCCATGTCGGCGGCCAAGTCGGTCGGCGCGTCCATCAAGATCACCGGCGGGACCGCCGAGCTCATCCAGGCATCGCTGCTCACGGTGGTGCTGGTGAGCGTCCCCGGCGGGCTCGTCTACCTGCTGACCGGCGCCGTCACGCCGATTGTGCTCGATCACGCGGCCACCGCACTCCTGGACTCGTATTGATAGTCACGACTCAGCTCACCAAGCGATTCGGTCACGTGCTGGCTGTCGACCACGTCGACCTGACCGTGCGCGAAGGGGACAGGTACGGCTTCCTCGGCCCGAACGGCTCCGGCAAGACCACGCTCGTCCGCATGGTGCTCGGCCTCGTCTACGCGACGAGCGGCAAGATCGAGGTGCTGGGCGAGCCGGTGCCGGCCCGGATCGCCCACGTGCTGCCGCAGATCGGCTCGCTGATCGAGTCGCCGTCGGCATACGGGCATCTGTCGGGCCGGGCCAACCTGGCCCTCATCGACGCGGCGGGCACCGGGCCAGGCGGCGGCCGGCGCGGCCGGCGCGCGCGGATCGCCACGGCGCTGGACCGGGTGGGCCTGTCCGGCGTGGACGACCGTGCGGTCCGCAAGTACTCGCTCGGGATGCGGCAGCGGCTTGGCCTCGCGGCCGCGCTGCTGAGGTCGCCGCGCCTGCTGGTGCTGGACGAGCCGACCAACGGACTTGACCCGCAGGGCATCCGTGAGGTGCGTGACCTGCTGGCCGAGATCAACGCGGCTGGCACCACCGTGTTCCTGTCCAGCCACCAGCTTTCCGAGGTGGAGCAGCTCTGCACCCGGATCGGCGTGATCGACCGCGGCCGCCTCGTGCTGCAGGACGACCTGGCGCGGCTACGTGGCCCGACGGGACGCGTGATCGTGCGCAGCCCGGACGCGGACCGCGCGGCTGCGCTGCTCGACGGCCGCGTCGCGGATCGCGACGCCGACCGGCTCGTCGTCGCCGACTCCGATGCCGCCGGGGTGAACGCCCTGCTGGTGTCGGCCGGGCTGCGAGTGACCGAGGTGACCGAGGAACGGCGCTCGCTGGAGGATCTCGTGCTGTCGGTGACCGGTTCTGGTTCTGACCGTATCGACGGAGGGTCGGCCGGCCGGCCCGGCCGGCCGGCCGAGGTGGCAAGCAGGGACGGAGCAGGCACGTGATCGGCGTGGAACTCGTGAAGCTGGCAAGGCGGCCGCGTAACTGGGTCAGCATCGTGCTGCTGTGCGCCCTGCCGGTGACGGTCGCGATCTTCGTCGCCGTCACCCACCTCGCGCCGCCGCCGGGCCAGGGCCCGGCGTTGCTGTCGGCGGTGCTGTCGGACGGCCAGCTGTTCCCGGCGGCTGCGCTGGCCATCGTGCTGCCGATCTTCCTGCCGGTCGCGGTGGCCGTCGTCGCGGGGGACTCGATAGCCGGCGAGGCCAACGCGGGCATGCTGCGCTACCTGCTGGCGAGGCCGGTAGGCCGGACGAAACTGCTCGCAGCCAAGCTGGTCGCGCTGATCGTCTACGTCCTGCTGGCCGTGGTGTTCGTCGCTGTCACGTCGTATGTGACCGGACGGCTGCTGTTCGGCTCCAAGCCCGCCGCGGTTACCTCCACCGGCATCACGACGAACAACGTCGTGGCGACATCGCTGTCCGGCACCGCGCTGACGCCTACGGACATCCTGCTCAGGACGGCGGGCACGGTTGCGTTCGTGACAGTGTCGATGCTGGGCGTCGGGGCGATCGCGCTGTTCTTGTCGACGATGTCGGATTCCTCGCTCGGCGCCGCGCTCGGCGCGCTGGCCGCGCTGATCACCAGCGGCGTGCTGGTCGCGCTGAACTCGGCGTCCGCGGTGAGCCCGTACCTGCCGACCAGGTACTGGCTGTCCTGGGTTGACTTCTTCCGCCAGCCGATCCTGTGGCGCGACATCGACAGGGGATTCGCGATACAGGCCATCTACGTGCTCGTGTTCCTCGGTGCCGCGTGGGCAAACTTCGCCAGCAAGGACATCACGAGCTGACGCGCGTGCTACCCGCCGCAGGCCGTCGCCGACGGGTAGCTCAGCGGCCCCGGGCCTATCGCCTGCAGCACGATCGCGGTCACCACCGCGTTCGTCGGCAGCTGCGAGTGACTGATCACAGCACTAGGGCACAGTGCCTGCACCGCCAGGCTGACCGCGCCGGCCAGCCTCGCCGAGTCTGGCGGCGTCACCGTCTGATCATCGGTCGTCCACAGCGAAAGCCAGGGCGGCAAGCCGGCCGCATCCCCGACGTCCAGGCTCGCGAGCAGGCTGCTGCCGGGGGCTAGCTGCTGGCAGGCGACCGGGCAGGCGCCCGGCACGAACCCGGCGGCACCGGCGGCGATCTGCGCGCCGTGGAACGGCGAGCCGAGCGTGACGACCCGGCGTGCCTTAGCCGCGCCGTCGTAGCGGCGCGCCCAGACGAGCGTCACGACACCGCCTGCCGAGTAGCCGATCACGTCCACCGACGGCGCGCCGTGCGCGAGCGCGTCGCTGACCGCCGCGTTGAGCGCGGCCGCGTCCGTGATCAGGCTGCCGGTCCCGGTACCTGGCAGGTGCAAAACGACGGCGGTCCGCCCGGTGCCGCGGATGCGGCTGGCCAGCACGTCGAGCGATGCGGTGCTGCCACCGTAGCCGGGCACGAGCAGGACCGGGCCGAGCCGGTCCTGCGACGGACGGCCGTCCGGGGTGGCCGCGCCCGGCCGCAGCGCGAAGACCAGGCCGGCCACGACGGCCGCAGCCACCAGCAGCGCGACCGCGGCCGCCGCCACCCGC
>JASHTT010000551.1 GCA_030040415.1 Streptosporangiaceae bacterium
CAGCGGCCCCGACCGCAGTGGAGGTTTGATCACATGGCAGCGCGTGAATCATCCAGGCCACGTCCGGCCTGGGCCAGCAAGCGCGTGATAACAGCTGCGGCGGCGGCCATCGTGCTGGCCGGTGCGGGTACCGCGACGGCGCTCGTGGCTCATCACTCCGGTCACTCCACTACTGGCAAGCAGTCCGCCGTCAAGGCCCGGCTCGCGTCAGCCAGCTGCACCGGGCCAAAGGGTGCCGCCTACATAGCGCTCCCTGGCTATCAAGCCTTCGACGCCGTGGACACCGCCAACTGCGCCCTCATTCAGCAGTACAACGTGGGCGACGGGCTGGTGCCGAACACTGGCACGCAGGACTTCAACTACGACTCCAGCGAGTATGGCGTGGCGATGCACGGCAGCACGCTGTATTTCGCCGACACCGGCAACGACACACTGGCGGTGATCGACTCCGCCAAGCTCAACCCGAGCAACTACGCGAATCCCAAGGAAACCCTTGTCCACGTGGGCTTCGACCCGCAGGGAGTGGCCGTGACCCCGGACGGCAGCCAGGTGTGGGTGACCGATACCGGTCCGGAAACCGGCCAGCCGACGCTGGGCGCGATCAGCGTGATCTCGGCGGCCACCCTCAAGGTGATAGGGACGATGCAGCTTTCGACCGATCCCCGGGAGATCGCGTTCTCGAAGTCCGGCGCCACCGCCTACGTGACCACCTCGAACGGCCTGCTGGTCATCGACACCGCCACCCGACGGGTGACCACCGTGATCCAGCGGCTCGGCAATCCGGAGGGCGTCACGCTATCCCCTGACGGCAAGACGGTCTACGTCACCAACACGGCCGACAACCTGGTGGATGTCATCAGCGCCGCAACCAACAAGGTCACCCGCACGATCGGCGTCGGCCAGTTGCCGTGGCAGATCGCGGTCTCATCCAACGGCAGCACGCTGTATGTGGCCAACGGTGACTCCGACTCCATCTCGGTAGTCAGCACGGCGTCCGACACGGTCAAGCACACGATCTCTGACTCGGGCGACCCAGTCAGCGTCGCGCTGACCCCGAACGGCAGCGAACTGTGGGTAGGCGGGCTCACTTCGGGCATCGTCACGGTGTTCGACACGTCAAACGACAGTCTCGTCGGCAGCTTCAACGTCGGCTACGGCGGCGAGGCCAACGCAGGCGACGGCGAGGAGCCGACCAGCATGGCACTCACCACCACCCCGACCCCCGGCGGCTAGGCGGCGTCGCAACTTGTTAGCAGCGCTGAGGGGCCCTGCCCGAAGGCAGGGCCCCTCAGTCATTTCAGCGTCAGGACTTGCCCTCGGTGATCGCCAGGTCGGCGAAGTAGCCGTCCATGTTGGCGTACGGCGAAGCGGCGTTGATGGTGTCCTCGAAATCGGCGAAGGTCACCGCGGTGACCTTGTAGGACGTCAGCCCGAACGCCTTCTTGATGGCGCTGTTGAGGCTCGTTGCCTTCCACGTGTACCAGGTCTTGCTGACCAGCGTCTTGCCGATCACGTACTTGATCGTCTTGCTGCTGACCGGCTTCTTGGTGAAGGTGCTCTTGTATGCGGTCCACGGGCTGATGAAGATCAGCGTGTCAACCGTCTTCGACTTCCCGCTGGTGAAGGAGATCTGCACGGTGCTGCCCGCCCACGCCGCGTTCGTCGCCGCCGGGGCCGAACTCTCCACATCGGAGAAGCTGATCTGCGGGTTGTTGGCCTGGGTGATCGAGCCAAACTTGGCGGAGGTCTGCTGGCCGCCGATGCCCTCCACGCCGGTCGCCGTGCCCGACTCGTAGAACGCCTCGTCAGCGATGCCCGCCTTGTTGGGGTTACCCTTCGGCGGCGGGTACTGGCCGGTGGCGTTGTAGGTGTTGATCGAAGCGCCGTAGGGCTTCTTCTCCGCGCCGAGATCTACCAGCTTCCAGCCGGTCGGCGGTACACCGTCGTAGACCGGCTTCGGTATCTCGAAGTTCCCGTTGTAGAGCAGGTTCGTGCCGGTCTTGGGGGTGCGCGGCGTCGGCGCGGCTGCTGCCGTCCCGGCCAGCGCCACGAGGCCGATCGCCGCCCCGCAGGCAGTGCAGGCGGCCGCTGCGCGCCAGGTCGAGTTACGAATGGTTGCCATAAGCTCGCTCCTTCGGTGCTCAAATTGGAGCGACATTATGGGCCGGACATGTCACCGCAGTGTCCCGCTGCTAGAGCGAAGGTGTCCCGGTAGTTAACCTTTCCGGGCTCGGCCGGAAACGGCGCCTAATTGATCGTTACCGGTTGTCGGTGACAAAGGCAGCAGGCACCTCGACGAGGCGCGACCGCAGGTACTCCCCGAGGCCCTTCGCCTGCGGGTCGGGCCGGGTCGCCGACGCGACACCCTCGCCAAGCAGGCCGACGACCACGAAGTTCAGCGCGTTCAGGTTTGGCAGCTCGTAGCGCTGCACTGGCAGCCCTTCGGCCTCGGGCAGCAACTCGCGCAGCCTGGCCACCGTCAGGTACTCCGCCAGCCACGGATAGGCGCTTGCCTCACGGGTCCAGAAGCCGACGTTCGCGTTGCCGCCCTTGTCGCCCGACCGCGCGCCGCAGACCCGGCCCAGCGGAACCCGGATGAGCTCACCGTCTGGCTGCCAGCGGGGCTCTGCCTGCCGCCCGGCCGGCTGTCCGCCAGCCGGGTACGGGCCGGTAACGGCAGGGACGCCGATCCGCGTGCCGTCAGAGAGCACGACGGCATGCGGCACCTCACCGGCCGGGACCAGGGCAGGCCAGTACACGCCGTAGGCACTCTCCGCTGTCGGCGGTGTTGTGGTGTGGAAGCCCGGGTAGCCGCCGAGTGCGAGCTCCATCGTCGCGTTCGAGAAGTGCCGCCCGACCTTGCGCGGGTCAGGGTCCTTGACCGTGATCCTCAGGTGCGCCGTGGCCTGCTCGTTGGTCGGCGCGTCCGGCCGGTCGAACCGCAGCAGCCGGACATCGGTCTGCGCGAACTGGTCGCGCCCGCCGAGGATGCCGAATAGCTCCTGCACGGCCCAGTCCGCCTTCTCCTCGATGTCCAGCCCGGTCAGCACCAGTGTCATGGTGTTCCGGTAACCGCCCTGGAAGTTGACGGCGACCTTCGCGGTAGCTGGCGGCGGGCTCCCCCTCGTTCCCGAGAGGAGCACCCGGTCGGCGCCTGCCTGCTCGACCCTGATGGTGTCGAAGTGAGCTGTCACGTCGGGGTTCAGGTAGGCCGGCCCGGCGATCTCATAAAGCAGCTGCGCGGTCACGGTGCCGACGGACACCAGCCCGCCGGTGCCGGGGTGCTTAGTGATCACGCTGCTGCCGTCGAAGGACACCTCGGCGACCGGAAAGCCTGGATAGCGGCGGTCCGCGACCTCAGCGAAGAACGAGTAGTTACCGCCGGTCGCCTGCGGCCCGCACTCGATGACATGGCCAGCGACGACGGCCCCGGCGAGCTGGTCGAAGTCGTGGCGGTTCCAGCCGTGCCACCACGCCGCGGGGCCCACCACGAGCGACGCATCCGTGACGCGCGGGCAGACCACAATATCGGCGCCAGCCTCGAGCGCCGCGGCGATCCCCCAGCCGCCGAGGTAGGCATTGGCTGTCACCGGTTCGCCGGGCGCCTCGCGCAGCGGCTGGCCCGTGTCGGTATTGGCCAGCAGCTCGCCACTCGCCGCCAGCTCAGCCAGGCGCGGCAGCAGGTCGTCACCGGTCACGTAGGCGATCTTCGGATGCAGCCCGAGTCGTTCTGCCAGCGCTGCGAGCTCCTCCGCCAGGCCGGCCGGGTTCAGCCCGCCCGCGTTGTTTACGATCTTGATGCCGCGGTCCAGGCAGCTGCCGAGCACGGGCTCGAGCTGGCCGAGCACCGTCCGCGCGTAGCCAGCCGACGGATCCTTCTGCCGTGCCTTCCACAAGATGAGCATGGTCAGCTCGGCGAGGTAGTCGCCGGTCAGTACGTCGATGGGGCCGCCGTCCACCATCTCGCGCGCGGCCGTGTCCCGGTCACCGTAGAAGCCTGACGAGTTGGCGATCCGCAGCGGGCGGCGCGGCGTATCACTCACTGGGTTCCTCCTCGAGCATGGCGAGCACCGAGCCGGTGTCGACCTGCGCACCGACACCAACCGGCAGTTCGGCGACCACGCCCGCCGTCGGCGCCACAATCGGGTGCTCCATCTTCATGGCCTCGATGGCCAGCATCGGGGTTCCCGCCATCACCCGGTCACCAACGGCGACCTCGACCCGCACCACGGTGCCGGGCATCGGCGCGAGCAGGGTCCCGGGCTGGACGGCTGCCCCCGCGTCGCCGAACCGGGCGAGCGCCGTTAGCGAGCTGTGGCCGAGCGAGCTGTCGGCGTAAACGGCGCCGCCCGCACGCGTGATGGCGACGACGCGCCGGACACCGTCGAATTCCAGGTCCACCGACGTGGCAGTGATCTCGTGCAGGACCAGGCCGGGCGCCGGCCGGCCGTCGACCGCCGCGGTCAGCCCGCCGCGGCCGAACGCGTAGCTGACCTCAGCGGCCTCGCCGTCGACCCGGTAGCCGGCCCGCTGCGGGCCGCTCGGGTTGTTCCGCCAGCCGGACGGCAGCGCGCCCAGGACCTTGGCCCGCGACCGGCGCGCGGCCTGGTCGGCGAGCGCCACGGCGAGTGCGTGCAAGGCGCGGCCGGGCTCGCCGGGTGGTGCCGCGAGTTCGCCCGGCTCGTGCCTGGCCAGGTAGCCGGTGTCGGTCGCGCCGGCCCGGAACTCGGGCTCGCGCAGGATGCCGACCAGCAGGTCGCGGTTGGTGCCAACGCCGTGCAGCCTGGCCCTGGACAGCACGGCCGCCAGCACGCGCCTGGCCTCGTCCCTGGTCGGTCCGTAGCCGATCACCTTGGCCAGCATCGAGTCGTAGAAAGTGGTCACCTGGGTGCCGGACGCATAACCCGTATCGACCCGAACGCCCGGCAGCGCATCGATCTCGAACGTGTGCAGGTCACCGCTGGCCGGCCGGTAGCCGGCCAGCACGTCCTCGGCGTACAGCCGGGCCTCGATCGCGTGCCCGGTCAGCCGCGCAGCCGTCACCTCCGGCCGCAGCGGCAGGCCGGCCGCCACCTCGAGCTGGACCTTCACCAGGTCCAGGCCGGTGACCAGCTCGGTGACCGGGTGCTCGACCTGCAGGCGCGTGTTGACCTCAAGGAAGTAAAAGCGGCCTGACTTGTCGAGGACGAACTCGACGGTGCCGGCACCGGTGTAGCCGATCGTCTGGCCGGCGGTAACCGCGGCACGGCACAGCTCCGCGCGCAGGTCCGGCGTGACGCCGGGCGACGGCGCCTCTTCGATGATCTTCTGGTAACGACGCTGGATCGAGCACTCCCGCTCGAACAGGTGCACCACGCTGCCGGAGCTGTCGCCCACGATCTGAACCTCGACGTGCCGCGGAGACTCGACCAGCCGCTCCAGAAAGACCGTGCCGTCGCCGAACGCGGACGCCGCCTCGCGGCGCGCGCTGCCGACCGCGGCTGCCAGCTCGTCCGCACCGCGGACAACCCGCATTCCCCTGCCCCCGCCGCCGAACGCCGCCTTGACCAGCATCGGGAACCCGATCTCCGACGCGGCCTTGCGCAGCTCTGCCGGGTCGGGCTCGGCCCCGGCACCGAAGACGAAGCCCGGCAGCACGGGCACGCCAGCGGCGGCCATCACGTCCCTTGCCCTGATCTTCGAGCCCATCGCGTCGATCGCGTCAGGCGAGGGCCCGACGAAGGTCAGCCCGGCGGCCGCGCAGTCCCTGGCGAACTGGGCGTTCTCCGACAGGAAGCCGTAGCCGGGGTGCACGGCATCCGCGCCCGCGGCGGCGGCGGCAGCGATCGCCGCATCGGCGCGCAGGTACGTCTCCGCCGCTGCAGAGCCAGGCAGCCGCACCGCCTCGTCAGCCTCGCGCACGTAGGGCAAGCCAGCGTCGGCGTCGGAGAAAACTGCGACCGTCGCGATGTCCATCGCCCTGGCCGTGCGGAACACCCGCGAGGCGATCTCGCCACGGTTGGCGACGAGCAGCTTGCGGATCGTCATGGCCTGGACTCCTCGAAGGCTATGCAAGCACGGCAGCTTCCCGGCGCCGGCCGCTGCCCCTGGCGGTTTAGGCGGGGCACAGCTTAGTGCGAGTGACGGCCGACGGCGTCGCCGCTGCTGCCCACCAGGAAATCGAGGTCCGCTCCGCGGTCTGCCTGCAGCACATGCTCGGTGTACAGCCGGACCCAGCCGCGGTCTGCGTGCGGAGCGGGCGGCTTCCAGGCGGCCCTGCGCTCGGCCAGCACGTCGTCGGCCACCAGCAGGTCAAGCCGCCGGTGCTCGACATCCAGCTCGATCTCGTCCCCCGTGCGCACGAGCGCGAGCGGACCGCCCACGGCGGCTTCCGGGGCGACGTGCAGCACACAGGTGCCGTATCCGGTGCCGCTCATCCGCGCGTCGGAGATCCGGACCATGTCGGTGACACCCGCCGACAGCAGGCGGCGAGGGATCGGCGGATTGCCGACCTCGGGAAACCCCGGATAGCCCTTCGGTCCGGACCCACGCACGACGATAACTGACTCCGCGTCGACGTCGAAGTCCTCATCGTCGGCCGCGGCCACGTATTCCTCGATGCTGTCGAACACCACTGCGGTACCGCGGTGCTTGAGCAGCTCCGGAGAGGCGGCAGACACCTTGAGGACCGCGCCGTCCGGGCAGAGCGAACCGTGCAGCACGACAGTGCCGTTGCCAGCTGGCTGGACCGGGTCGGCCGCCGTCCTGATGACCTCCCGGTTCCAGCACGCGGCGTCCTGGATGTTGTCCCGGACCGGCCGGCCGGTCACCGTGACATGGCCGGTGTGCAGCAGGTCAGCCACCTCGGCCATCACGGCCGGCAGCCCGCCCGCATAGTAGAAGTCCTCCATGAGATACCGGCCGGAGGGCATCAGGTCCACGATCAGCGGCACGCGACGGCCGATGACGTCGAAGTCGTCAAGCCGCAGCGGCACGCCCGCCCGGCCAGCGATGGCCAGCAAGTGCACGGCGGCATTCGTCGACCCGCCGATGGCCGCGTTGACGGTGATGGCGTTCTCGAACGCGGCACGGGTCAGGATGGCCGAGGGCCGAAGGTTCTCCTTCACCATCTCGACGATCCGCTGCCCGGAGCGCTGCGCGACCAGCAGCCTGCGCGAGTCAGCGGCCGGTACCGCGGCGGCACCCGGGAGGCTCATGCCGAGGGCTTCGGCCATGCAGGCCATGGTCGAAGCCGTTCCCATCGTCATGCAATGACCGGCGCTGCGCGACATGCAGCTCTCGGCCTCGGCCAGGTCCGCTGCGCTCAGCAGCCCGGCTCGTGCCTGCTCGGTCATCTGCCACACGGCGGTCCCCGAGCCGATGTCGGTACCACGGAACTTGCCGTTGAGCATCGGCCCGCCGGTGACGAGCACCGCGGGCAGGTCCACGCTCGCGGCCGCCATGAGCGAGGCGGGAGTGGTCTTGTCACAGCCCGACAGCAGCACCACGCCGTCCAGCGGATTGCCGCGCAGCGACTCTTCGACCTCCATCGCCATCAGGTTGCGGAACAGCATCGCGGTGGGCCGCAGCATCGTCTCGCCCAGCGACATGACGGGGAACTCGAGCGGGAAGCCACCAGCCAGCAGGACCCCGCGCTTGACCGCGGCCGCGACCGTGCGCAGGTGCGCGTTGCACGGTGTCAGCTCGGAAAAGCTGTTGGCGATGCCGATGACAGGGCGGCCGTCGAACAGCTCGTCACCGAAGCCCTCGTTACGGATCCAGGACCTGTGCACGAAGCCGTTCCGGCCGTCAGACCCAAACCACTCGCTGCTGCGCATGCAGTCATCCTTTGGTCGGCCAGAGCCGGCCGTCAAGGCCGGGCAGCATGCCGCCCGGCACGCCTGCCGAAGAACGATCCCTCGCCAAGCTGGATGCCGCTGCCGTACCCCTTGCCATCCTGGGCGATGTTGGACGCGCAGGCGCCGGCGGCGTACAGGCCAGCCACGATCGTGCCGTCGGCTCGCTGCACCTGCCCGTCGGCAGTGCATCGCAGGCCGCCCAGCGTGAAGCCGGCGTAACTTGCCTTTCCCAGCGTGAGGTCGAACGCTGCCCAGGGCCCGGTGTCCTGCGGTTCGAGCCAGTCCGGGTGCTTGCGGAACTCGGGGTCCTCGCCCCGCGCCGCGGACGCGTTGTACGACTGCAGGGTGGCCGTCAGGTTCGCCGCCGGGATGCCCAGCCCTCGTGCCATCTCCGGCACGGTGTCCCAGCCGTCGACGAACGGCACCAGCGGCAGCTGCGGATAGGCCATGTGCACGCTGTCGACGATCAGGAACGCCGCGCTGCCGGGCTGCTCGACGACGAACGCTGCGGTCCTGGCGTGGTAGCTGTCCTCGGAGACGAACCGCTTGCCGTCACGGTTGACGATGACGCCAGTCAGCAGCTGCCCCGGCGGGTAACAGGGAGCGGTGAGGAACGCCTGGTTCATATGCAGCGCCTCGGCGCCGGCTGACATGCCCAGCCTGATGCCGAGGCCGTCGTCGTAGGGCGTGCCGAGGACGAACGCCACCTCGGCCAGCTGCGGCACGTGATCGGCCACCATGGCCGAGTCCATCACGAAGCCGCCAGCTGCCAGGATCGTGCTGCGAGCACGCACGACGCCTTCTGCCTGCAGGGAACGCCAGGCCGCGCCCTGGACCCGGTCGCCGCCGGTGACGAGCTCAGTGGCGCCGGTCTCGAACCAGACCCGCACGCCGAGGTCTCGCGCCCGGCGCTCCAGGAGGTCGACCACCAGCTTGGCGCCGCCGGTATCGCCGGGCACGGGGACCTTGTGCCCGCGCGGGGCTGGCCTGGCCAGGTCGCGGAACGGCCAGACCTTCTCGTTGCCGGTGTACATCAGCCCCTGAGTGCCCGGCTGGATGACGGCCTTGTCCGGGTAGTAGCTGCGCTCAAACTGGAAGCCAAGGTTCTCCAGCCAGTCGCAGTGATCCGCGCTGCCGTCCGCGTAGGCGCGGATCTTGCCGGCCTCCGGCTCCGGAGTCACCGCCATCAGGTAGGCGTACATCTCGTCCGGGCTGTCGTCGAACCCGGTCGCCTGCTGGACTGCCGTGCCGCC
>JASHTT010000552.1 GCA_030040415.1 Streptosporangiaceae bacterium
ACTTCGACATGCAGTTCAGCGAGCCGTTCGCGGCAGAGGGGACCTACTCCGCAGCCGGCCTGCACCCGGGCGCGAAGAGCGTTTCCACACGTGCGCACAAGACCACCGCGCGCACGGCGGAGGTCCCCGCGAGCCAGCCAGAGCGCCCCGACCACCCCGTTTACCACGGCGCACAGCCGCAGGGCGCACCCGCCGCCGTAACGCCGCTCACCGATGACGGCGCCGTGCTGACGTTCGACACCACCAGCTACCGGACGCTGCTGGTCAAGGTCGGCATCTCCTATGTGTCGGCGGCGAACGCGGCGGCCAACCTGGCAGCGGAGAACCCCGGCTGGGACTTCGCCGCCACCCGCGCCTCGGCGACGACGGCGTGGAACGACCTGCTCGGCAAGGTCGTCGTGAGCGGGGGCAGCAAGGCGCAACAGCAGGTGTTCTACACGGCGCTGTATCACGCGCTGCTGTACCCGAGCGTGTTCAGCGACGACAACGGCCAGTACCTGGGCGTCGACGGGCAGGTGCACACCGTCGACGCCGGGCACTCCGCGTTCTATACGAACTTCTCCGGCTGGGACATCTACCGGGGCCAGGCCCAGCTCGAAGCGCTGCTCGACCCGACCGTGGCCAGCGACACGGCCCAGTCGATGCTGGACGACTATGCGCAGGGCGGCACGCTGCCCAAATGGATGGAGGACGGCAGCGAGACCTACATCATGGCCGGGGACTCCGCCGATCCGATCCTCGCCGATTACTACGCATTCGGCGCGCGGAACTTCGACACGTCGACGGCGCTCGCGGACATGGTCGCCGAGGCAACGCAGGCCAATGACGTCCGGCCAGGCCTGAACTACCTCAGGGCACCCGGCTACCTGCCCGCCAACGGCAGCTACGGCTGCTGCAACTACTACGGGCCGACATCCACGACGCTGGAGTACGACACCGACGATTTCGCCATCTCCGCCTTCGCCGGCGCTCTCGGCGATGCCAGCGACCAGCAGGAGTTCGCGGCCCGCGCGCAGGACTGGCGCAACGTGCTCGACGCGGACACCGGCTTCGTCGAGCCCCGCAACGCCAACGGCGACTGGACCGGCGACTTCACCCCGGCGAGCCCGAACGACTTCGTCGAGGGTGATTCGTGGATCTACACCGGGATGGTGCCGTTCGACCTCGCCGGCCTCGCCACGGTCAAGGGCGGAGCCGCGGCGATGGACAGCTACCTCGGCACCGCGCTCAGCAGCTTCACCGGCGCCAGCGGTTACGCCTACCTCGGCAACGAGCCAAGCATCGAGCTGCCATGGGAGTACGACTACACCGGCGCGCCCTACCTGACGCAGCAGGCGGTGCGGCAGATCGAGGACCAGCTCTGGACAGACACGCCGGCCGGGCTCGGCGACGGCAACGACGACCTCGGTGCGATGAGCGCGTGGTATGTCTGGTCCGCGCTCGGCATGTACCCGATGACACCCGGCACGACCGACATGGCGCTCGGCTCACCCCTGTTTCCCCAGGTCGCCGTCACGCTGGCGTCCGGCGCCAAGCTCACGATTAAAGGGAACGGGGCATCCGCGGCGACTCCCTATGTGCACCGGGTGACCTGGAATGGCGCGACATGGCCTGCGGCGTCCGCGCCGTCCGCCACGGTCCGCCAGGGCGGCACGCTGACCTTCGGCCTCAGCGCGACACCGGACAAGTCCTGGGCGGCCGGTACCGCCGATGCACCCCCGTCCTACCCAGGCGGCGTGGTCGCGCCGCCCCGGCCGCGCACCGGTCCGATCTCCTCCGGCGTCTCGGCCCGGCTGTGCCTCGGCGCCAGGCTGGCTGCCTGCGACGGCAGCGACGGTCAGGAATGGACGCTCGGGCCGGACGGCACCGTCAGCACACTCGGCGAGTGCCTGACCGTGCTGGCTAACGGCACCAAGAAGGGCAGTCACGTCGGCCTCGAGAGCTGCGACGGCTCCGGCTTCCAGAACTGGACGGCCGGCAAGCACTACTCGCTGGTCAATGCCCGGTCCAGGCTGTGCCTGGAGGACCCGCAGTCGAGCACCAAGTCCGGCACCGAACTGCGGATCTGGACCTGCAACGGGACGACTGCGCAACAGTGGCGGCTGCCGTCGGCTCCGCCGCAGCGCTCGGGGGCGATCGTGTCCCGGGCCTCAAGTGCGCTGTGCGTCGAGGACAAGTCGGCCAGCACTGTGAGCGGGACCGCGGTGCTGGCAAGTACTTGCGCCAAAACCCGCGGGCAGGACTGGACGATGGAACCAGACGGGACCTGGCGCGCGCTCGGCTTGTGCCTCGACGTCAAGGCCAGCGGGACCAGCAGTGGAACACCGGTGGACGTTTACCACTGCAACGGCACCGGCGCTCAGCAGTGGCAGGCCATGACCGACGGTGAGCTGATCAACACCGCATCCGGACTGTGCCTCACCGACCCGTCAAGCACGCCGTCTGCCCGGTTGCGGGTCAACACCTGCGACGACGCGGCCGACCAGACCTGGGTGCTGCCGTCCTGACCGTCCGCCGCGCGGCGTCCGCCGCGCGGCGTCCGGCGTGCGGCGTCCGGCGTGCGGCCTAGCCGAGTGCCGATGCGGCAGCGCTGGCGGCGCCCTCGAGAGCGTCGGCGATACGGCTGATCGCCTCGTCGTCGTGCGCCGCGGACAAGAACCACGCTTCATAGGGCGATGGCGGCAGGTAGACGCCGCCGTCGAGCATGGCGTGGAAGAAGGCGGCATAGGCAGCGGCCGACTGGCTCCGGGCGCCACTGAAGTCCCGGACCGGATCGGTCACGCCCAGGAAGAACGTGAACAGGCTGCCCGCCTGCTGCAGCCGGAAGCGCACACCGGCGCTGGTGAGAGCGTCCGCCGTGAGCTTCGTGACGGCGGCCGCTGCCTGATCCACGCGTCCGTACACCTCATCGGTGCACTCACGCAGCGTGGCGAGCCCGGCAGCGGTCGCGAGCGGGTTCCCGGACAGCGTGCCCGCCTGGTAGACCGGTCCGGCCGGCGCGAGCCTATTCATGATCTCGGCCCGGCCGCCGAACGCTGCCGCCGGCAGGCCGCCGCCCATGACCTTGCCGAACGTCACCAGGTCGCCCGCCACTCCCTCCCGGCCGTACCAGCCCGACCTGGTGACCCGGAACCCGGTCAGCACCTCGTCCATGATCAGCAGTGCGCCGTACTCGCCGCACAACGCGGACAGCAGCTCGTTGAAGCCACTGGCCGGCGGGACAACACCCATGTTCGCCGGGCAGGCCTCGGTGATCACGCAGGCGATCTCGGTGCCGCGCTCGGCGAACGCCTGCCGGACCGCCTCCGCGTCGTTGTACGGCAGCACCAGGGTGTCCGCCGCCGCCGCGCCGGTCACGCCCGGCGAGTCCGGCAGGCCAAGGGTCGCGACGCCCGACCCCGCAGCCACCAGCAGCGCGTCGACGTGCCCGTGATAGCAGCCAGCAAACTTCACGACGAGCCGCCGGCCCGTGTAGCCCCGTGCCAGCCGCAGCGCCGACATAGTCGCCTCCGTGCCGGAGTTGACCAGGCGCACCCGTTCGACTGCTGTCCGCGCGATTATCTCCTCGGCCAGCTCGGTCTCGGCCGCAGTCACCGCCCCGAACGAGGTGCCGAGCTGGGCCGCGTGCTGTACCGCCGACACCACGGCGGGATGCGCGTGACCCAGGATCATCGGGCCCCATGAGCAGACGAGGTCAACGTACCGGTTGCCGTCCACGTCGGTCAGGTACGCCCCGCTACCGGAAGCCATGAACACCGGCGTCCCGCCCACCGACCCGAACGCGCGCACCGGCGAGTTCACGCCGCCCGGCGTCACCGCCGAGGCGCGCGCGAACAACTCCGCGGACCCGTTCCGCGCGTTCGTGACCGGCATCAGCCGTCCTCCTCGCAAGCATCGGCGAGCACCTCGAGCACCAGGACGCCGTCCGGAAGCTGGTGGGCGTGCGGGTCGCGAAGCCACCGGGCCTGGTCCCCGCCCGCGGTCCGCGACGGCGGGGCGATCACGTAGCTATCCCGGCAGTGCCAGCGCAGGCCGGTGAAATCGGCGATCTCCTCGGGCTCGCAGTCCAGGTGGCACGACCACCATTCGTTCTCGTCAGCCGGGGCTCCCCTGGTGCGGACATAAAAATGGGCCCGGTTCCCGCTGCTGATCGCAACGGGCCCGGGCCGTAGTCCGCCGCGCTCCATCCGCGCGAGGGCCGCCATCCCTACCGGAGCCGGAACGTCGAGGACGTCGAACACCCGTCCGGTCGGCAGGATCACATTCGCCTCGGGGTTGGCGAGCCACCAGCCGGACACTCGTACCGGGTCAGTGCTGGCCAGATTCTGCCAGGCAGGCGAGACCGGATGCGCGCCCGGCGACGGGCAGCCTATGCGGTCGCATGAACAGGCCCGCTGGTACTCGGCTGACCGCGACGGGCCGGGCGCGAAAGCACCGGGACATACCGGCCACCCCATCGTCGCGTACCTGATCGCGGCGTCCCCGGACCGCCCCAGCGTCCTGCGACGCTTAGCCCGTAGCACGACGTCGACCAAGGGTTCCGCTCCCGTCCCGAACTGCCAACCGATTCGTCGATGCTAGCGCTCCGGCGGGACGAATCGCGTCAGACCCCACCGGGCTAGTGAGCTGACCGGGCCGCCGATGCCTTCCGGTGACCCGCAGGGACACGCCGCCACACGAGGTACGAGCCGGGTCCCAGGTCGTCCGAGTACGAAGCGATGCCGACCAGCTTGTAGTCCGAACTCGCCTCAACGTCGCCGGCGAGCTCGAACAGCCCGAGATTCGCTGGCGTGCTGAGGTAGCTCAGGATTCCCTCGATCTTTTTCCTGCTCTGCAACTCCGCGGCCCGCTTCGGGAACGCGGTCCTGTTCACCGGCAGATCGAGAGCGATGATGCTGAACTTGTGCGTGGCCAGCTCGCTCTTGAAGTAGCTCTGCCAGCCTTTCTTGGGGATAGACGGAGTAGTGGTCGGCAGGCTCCCGGTGTCCCAGCCCGGGCCACGGGACTCCGTCCCGGTGTAATAACTCAGGATCGTGGCGTAGGTATTGCCGTCCCACATGACGCCGCTGTGCTTGGTCTCGACCAGCGGCCGCACCATGCGGATGAGCTGGCTGGAGTTGGCCCAGCTGTGGTAGTCCGAGTAGACCGCCGTCCAGCCGGCAACGGTGGGGAACACCGCTGCGGCCACGCCGGTCAGCGCGGCTACCGCGACTCGCGGCCTGGGCATCCGCGCGACGCTGGCAACCAGGTACCCGGCCGGCATCGCGGCGAGCCACATCCCGACCGCGATGTGCTTATCCAGGGCCCAAGCGGTCCGCAGGTGCAGCTGATACAAGGGCACCAGGAAGGCTGTGGCGGCTAGCACGATGAGCACCAGGGTCAGCCGCTTGTTTACCCGGCTTGCCGCGGCGGCGATGGCCCCGCCGGCGGCCAGTATTGCCACCAGGCCCGCCCATTCCCAGGCGAGTTCGACAACGGTCAGGTAGCCCTGGAGCTGATGGGTCTTGTTGGCGCCATTCCGCCTGACGGTTGTCAGCAGGATGTTGTGCCACATGCCCAGTGCCGTGACGACGATGAGGGCGAGCAGGATAAGCGGACCTACCAGCCACAACGTCAGCGCGAAAGCACGCCGGCGATCGTACCGAAGCCACCACACGCAGAAGGCGAAGACGATCACGGGAGCGTCGTAGATCCCGTAGGAGTAAGCCGTGAGGTTGCCAACCAGCAGGACCGCACCGGCGAGCGCCGCCAGCGCCCGGGGATGGCTACGGTACCCGGCCTGCACGGCGATCCAGGTGGCGAGGCAGACGAGGAAGATCGCCATGGGGTCGAAGGTGGCGAACGCGCCCAGCTTCAGCGCCGATACGCTGACCGCCCAGAGCACAGCGGCGGCGATCGCCGCCCGGGTCCCGAGCAGCCGTGACGCCGCCGAGTACAGCAGCGCCGTGGCGCCCAGCATGAAGATCAGCGACAAGGCCCGCGCTGCGGCGAGCCCGCCGATGGCGCTGGCCAGCGCGCCTATCGGGGGATAGATCTCCGGCGTCCCGGACAGCACGTTGAAGTGCGGCACGGGCCCGCCGCCGAACCAGTAGGACAGCTCCAGGTGTCCGACCCACAGGTAGTTCGCCTCGTCGCCGAAGGCCGTGTTGCTCCAGATGAGGCTGAGCGAGATAGCGGCCTGCAGGACGAGCACCGCGAGCAACGGCACAGGCGGCAGCCAGCGCCAGCGCCGCGGCTTGCTCTCCGGCTCGGCCGGACGGGCCGAGTCCGAGCCCGGTCCATCCGCAGGCATCCACCGCTCGGGTTCGCGAAGCAGGGTCGTCGTCCCGTTTCCGAGCGCACTGCCGTTACCGTTCCCGCCGCCGTAGCCGCGGGCCTCGAACGGCTGGTAGCCGTCGAACTCGGGCTGATGGCCCGGTTCGGGGCGGTCCGCCCGATGGTGCCTGCCCGGCTCGTCCGGCCTACGACTGGACGGCCGGGCTGGCCAGGCGTCGCCGGCCGCCGCGTACTCGTCGTCTGGTGGCAGTGCCGTGCTCACTTCTTAGCTCCCGACTTGCGACTTCGGCCGTGCTTGTGGCTCGCCTTGTGGCTCGCCTTCGCGGTAGTGGCGGTCCGCTGCCACACCAGGAACGTGCCTACCTTGAGGTGGTCCGTATAGGGCACGACGCCGACGAGCTTGTAGTCACCGCTCGCCACAACGTCGGCCGCAAACTCGTAAAGTCCCATGTCGCCGGGCTGGGACTTGGCCAGGCTGGTCAGCCGCCCGGCCACCGAACCAGCCTTCTGCAGTCCTCCGCCTGCCTTGAGAAACTCGGTGCTGGCGACCGGCAGCTCGAGCGCTATCACGTAGTACTTCTCGGTGTTCAGGCCGGTCTGAAAATAGCCCTGCCAGTGCGAGATCGGGACGTTGGTCGGATCGACCGAGATCAGCGGCCCGGTGTTCCACCGAGGGCCGCGGGATTCGTCGCCCGTGTAGTAGTTCAGCACCGCTGCCCCGGTGGGCTCGGCGTACAGGTGGTACTTGTGCGGGGTCTCTACCAGCGGCCGCACTAGCGCGACGAGGCGGGCAGCGTTTGGCCAGCTCTGGTAATCGGAGTAAGCCGCGGTCCAGCCGCTGGCCGTCGGGAAGGCCACGACGGCCAGCGCGGCCAGCCCTGCGAGAACGTGACTCGGCCTGGCTATCCGCGCGACCCTGGCGACCAGGTAGCCGGCTGGCATCGCCGCCAGCCAGATGCCGCCCGCCAGGTGCTCGTCCAGCGTGTACACGGTCCGCAGGTGAAACTGATAGAGCGGAACGACGAACGCAGCCGCGGCCAGGACGGCCAGCAGGGCGATGACCCGGCGGTTCGCCCGGCCCGCCACCGCCGCGATGGCTCCGGTCGCCCCGAGCACCGTGACCAGCCCGGCCCACTCCCACTCGCTCTCCGCTATGGTCGCGTAGCTCTGCGGCGCGAGGTTGACCACGAGTTTGTGCCCGAAGCCCACCTGCACGATGCCAGACCACATGCCGCCCACGGTCGGGATGATGAAGCCCAGCGTGACCAGCGAGGCGACCAGCCAGAGCGTCAGCGCGCCCGCCCGACGGGTGCCGTACCGCAGGTTCCAGACGCAGAACGCGAAGACGATGATGGGTATGTCGTAGATGACGTAGGAGTAAGCGGTCAGGTCGCCAGCGAGGATCGCAAGCGCGGCCAGGATCGCCAGCTCGGCTGACCGCCGCCGGAATCCGGCCTGCACGGCCAGCCAGGCGGCCAGGCACAAGAAGAAGACTGCCAGGGCGTCGAACGTGGCGTAGGCCCCGATCTTCAGGGCCGCCACGCTGACCGCCCACAGTACTGCCGCTGCTATCGCGGCACGCCGGCCGAACAGCCTTGCAGCCGCCGAGTACAGCATCGTCGTGGCGCCGAGCATCAGCAGCAGGGAGAAGATCCGCGCGCCCGCCAGGCCTCCTATGTCGCTGGCGAGCGCGCCAAGCGGCGGATAGATATACGAAGACCCTGGCAGCGCGTTGACATACAGCAGCGGCGTTCCGTGCAGCCAGTGGTCCAGTTCGAGTTGACCGGTCCACAGGTAGTTCGCCTCATCGGCGTACGCCGTGTTGCCGAAGACAAGGCTGAGCGAGATGACGGCCTGGAGTGCCAGCACACCGACCAGCGGCAACGGGGGTCGCCAGCGCCTGGCCCGTGATGGCGGCTGGGTCCGCCGGACTGGCGCGGGCCGCCGTTCCCGGACCAGCGTCGCGGTTCCGTTGCCGCGATCGCCGTCCTGGTCGCTGCCGTTGGTGTAGCCGCCGCCGTTGTCACGACCGTAGCTGCCAGCGTCGAACTGCCGGTAACCGCTGAACTCAGGCTGACGGTCCGTTCCGGCCTGCGGTACCCGCTTATGCCGACCCGGCGGCGGGCCTGACTTGTCAGGCCGGCCGCTACCAGCCCGCGATGTCCGGGCTGGCGCGTACTCGTCGTCTGGTGGTACTGCCGTCGTCACGTCCTAGCTCTCCCCGAGCCCGCGGGTGATTTCACCCTGTCAGTTAATTGCGCCTGTCGCGAGGATCTTGCGGCATGCCGCGATCGCCTCGCCGCCACGATTGCCTTGGCCGATGAAGTAGGCGGGAAAATTGATCGGGTGCGCTGGATCGTCGTTGATTGGCACGAAGTAGAAGAACAGGGCCTGCATGTGGTAGTGCGCCGCGGTCTTGCAGGCCGCCGTGTAGTAGCGCGCCTGCACCCACGAGTCAGACGGGCCAGGCGCCGCCCAGTTCGACGGGTGCTGGTAGGCACCCGCGGTGGCACGGATGCTGATCTCGTCCAGCGAGGTGACCTCCAGCTTGGCCTTTGGCACCTTAGCCAGCGCCTTTTCCCACCCGGTCGTCACGCTCTGCTGGCTTGCCGAAGAGGGCAAGTGCAGCGCCGGGTACAGGTCCGTCCCGTAGTTAGAGACCTTGGGCAGGTTCTGCGCGTTGTCGATGAACTCGGTGTCCTGCGCCGAATACGACACCTGGCAGCCGCAGATCTCGTGCGCATTGATAAAGAAGTAATCCCACCAGAAGCTGTTTTTCAGGCTGTACAGCTCGGTACCGGCGACGAACTGCTCGGCGTGCACCTTCTTGGCGATCTTCAGGTACGGCGTGTAGGCAGCCAGCAGGCTCTTGAACCACCCCTCATAGTTGCCCGGCGAGATGTACCCTTCCCAGCTTTTCTTCGGGTCATTCCAGTAAAGCGCACTGCCGACGCGGATGATTGGCCGCATCGCCACCTGCAAGCCGTCCTTGCGGGCCATCTTGGCCAGCACGCTGACGTCCGCCGGTGACATCGTGCCATCATGCAACGCGATGTCGGACGCGCAGGGCGCGATGTTGTTGGCCTTCTTGTTGGCCGTGCACATGTTCCACATCAGCCCGACAACCTGGGCCTTGAGAGTTTTGTGCAGATACGGCAGTACCTCGGAGCCATACTGCCTGATCTTCGCCGTCGTGTAGAGGGTCTCGCCGTAGACGTCGACGCCGAGCAACGGCGCGGCATGTGTCGCCTTCGCTGCGTGGTGCCCGTTGGACGTGGCGGAACTCGGAATGTACGGATGACCGCAGCCCGCCAGAATTCCCACTGCGCCCAGGGCAGCAATGACGGCAATCAGGCGTCTCATATTTTGAGTCTCCACACCTCGATCGTCCCGTTGAATCCGGTACGGGACCAGACTTCCTTAGCGCCCTGCATCATAAGCTGGAAATCGGGATCGCCCAGCTTGAATGTCGATTGCAAGTAGGTTACCCAGGTGATGGCATAGGTCGCGTAGAACAGGCACTTCTCCGAGTGCTGCTCCTGGCAGTAGGGCTGCTTGATCAGGTCGCCGATCGACTCGTCCGCGATCACCACGGCGTGGGCCGGGATGTGCACCGCCGCGTACTGCTGAAGCTCCTCGAACACGTTGTCCGACTGCGAGCCGACCCGTACCCAGAACGAAGTCAGCCCGAGCACGACGGCCAGCGCGACGGCAGCGATCTTGAGGGTAGAGCTCCGCTTCCACCGCCACACTTCTGTCCACCACACGCAGTACAGCGGGACCAGGGCGAGCGCGAAGTACTGCTGATAGCGCAGGCTCGAGAATCCGAAGACCACCGCCCCCGCAACAGCCCAGGCGTACAGCGGGGCCTGTGCGCGGACCGGCTGCATGGAGCGCTGCCGGTAGCACCGCACGAGCCGGACCACGACCAGCGCGAGTCCGCCGAGCGCGATGGCCAGGCTCGGCAGGAAGACCTTGTACTGGGCGAACAGCAGGTGCAGCAGCTGCAATGGCGACTCCAGCGAGCCTCTGTGCAGCCCAACACCGAGGACCCGGCCGACCTGCGTCAGCGACTGGTCTATCCACCACTTGTGGCCGGGGAGGTCGAACATGAGCGAGAAGCTGACCTGCTCGGCAATGGCCATGGCCGCTACCGCGCCGAGCAACACGAGGTGGCCCTTGTGGTAGCTGCGCAAGAAGGCCCAGGACAGCAGGACTGCGACGACTACGTAGGCCGCGTCGTACTTGACGCACAGCGCCAGGCCTATGACGACGCCGGCCAGCGCGAACCGCCACCACGACGGTCTGTCCAGGGCACGCTGGTAGAGCAGCAATCCGGCGACGACGAGCAGCAGCACCAGGTTCTCGATGTAGGAGACCCGCTGGATGAACAGCAGCCAGCCGTCGAACGCTATGGGGATGGCGACGAACAGGGCGGCGGCGGCACCGCTCTGCCGGCATATCAGCCGCCACAGCAGCACGAGCGTGCAGAGCGAGAAGATCACGCCGAGGATCCGTGCGTGATAGATGGTCGGCCCGGTGAGCTCGAACCACTTCGCCAGCATGATCAGGTACAGCGGCGGCTGGAACAGGAAAGGCGTCCACTTAGCACCGAAGGTGATGTGCTCGTTCAGCGTTCCGTTGACCACGAGGTTGTGGGCGATGTCCCAGTAGGTGCCTTCGTCGTACTGCCAGTCCGGCTTGTTGGCCAGTTGCCAGAAGCGAATGGCGGCAGCGGCCACCAAGACAACGCCGAAGGCAGCCGACAGCAAGACACGGCGCGAGGCCGAGTCCCGCCGCCGTGGCTCAGGTCCCGATCCCGACCCAACAGGCCGGTCGGGACCGACCGGGGGCAGATCCAGTTCTGGCCGCTCCGCGAGCTTCAGGCTGCCCGGGTCTGCCGGAGCGACGATGCCGTCGTCGGCCGGAAGGACGACGCCGTCATAGACCGGCAGAGGTATACCCCCGTACATCAGGATCCCGTTTCCGCTAGCCACCGCTGGCGACAGTGCCATCACAGGGCGGTTCGTTATCAGCTTCCAGCCGAGCTGGGCCACGAACGTCACGCCCAGCGCCAGGCCGACTGCAGGATATGCGACAGCTTCCAGCCGGCGCGCCTTGATCAACTCCCGGACCGTGAGGAAGACCGCCGTTGCGCCGAGGATCGCTACGACCTCGAGGAGGTAGCCAGCAGCCACCGCGGCCCCGGCTATAACCACTCCGACGACTGCGGCGCTCGGCAGCAGCACGGCTTCCACAGACCTCTTCTTCGACAGCGGGGAGTCGCCATGCTGCCGGATGAACCTCTCGCAGCCGGTAGCCGAGCGCCGGTACTCCGTCGCCAGCTCCTGGAAGCTACGCCGGTGGTGATGCCTGCCGGTCAGGCCCGCCGCGTAGAGGATCTTGTGGCCGGCCTTGGCCATCCGCCAGAACCACTCGTAGTCTTCATAGCCGTAGGACCAGGTGCAATCCATCGGGACGGCGTCGTACACGGCCCTGCTCATCAGCACGTTGGCGGTGATCGGCGGCTTCCTGCCGCGCTTGCCGAAGTTCTCGGCCGTCACCATGTAGGACCGCGGAACTCGCGGCGTCTTCGCGGCGATGATGTTCCGGTCCACGAACCGGCCCCAGAAGCCGTCCTCGGCCGCCCGCATCCCGCCGCAGACCACACCGCCGCCCTGCGCGAGCAGCAGGTCCACGGCGCGGGTCAGCCAGTCAGCGTCCATGATGATGTCGGAGTCGGCCAACGCCAGCAGCGTGCCATTGGCCTTCTGCAGCCCGATGTCGCGCTTGACGGCAGGGTCGCGCAAGCCGGGCGTTGCCTCGTGCTCCAGAATCAGCAGGCGCGGGTCGGTTATATCGGCCAGCGCTGGCCAGCTCTGGTCCCCGACATCCCCGACGACAATGACCTCGATCAGCCCGGGGTAGTCCTGCGCCAGCAGAGCATCCACGGTCTTGCGGATCGTGCGCTGGCTGTTCTTGGCCGGGATGACGACGCTCACCTCCGGCGTGGTGCCAACGCGGAGGGCACCATCGCCCGGAGCCACTGACTCAGCGGCGACAGCCTGCGCAACCGCGGCGGGCCGTACGCCGGTGCCAGACCTCACCTTCGCGCGGTCGCCTGGCGCGCGGTGCCTCGCCTGATGCCGGACTCGGAACGAGTAGATGTTTCCGCCGAGATAGTTGGCGACAGTGAAAAAGATAGTCAGCACAATGTTGGCCAGCAGCCAGTTCCACCCGAGGTGCTCTAGCCAGGCGAATACCAGCACGTTCGGCACAGTGAGCGCGAGCTTCTGCAAGTTCCACTTCAGCAGCGCCATGATCAGGTTGACATCCCGGTCGGCCCAGGTGACCCACCTGTTCAGGCAGAAGCTCAATTCGACGCTGAATACGCCCTGCAAGATGTAGCTCGGAGTTTTGCCAACGCCGCAGGCGATCAACGCCCACTGCATAGCGATGCCGAGCACCAAGACGAATGCGCCAATGCCGCTGAACATCCCGAATCTGCGCAGCTGGAGCTTGCGCAGCAGTTCTACGAGCCGCGGCACATGGGAATCAGCAGGTGGTTGCGTGGTGGGATACGGCTGTGTCGAGCCAGCCTGCTGGCGGTCTGCCACCTGGTCCAGCTTGCCGATCCGGCCGCTAGTGAGCGCCTGATCGCTCACTTTGCGCCGAACCCGTTCCGCTGCGAACGCAGCATGAGTCGTGCCCCTATCACTCTCATCAGAGCGTGGTCCCCATCCACAGGTCTAGCTGCAGTTATTTGCCGGATAGCGGCCCGATGCCCCGCACGAAGCGTTACGCGCAGCGAACGCACGCCCGGCCATCATAGGGCGAATCGGGTTAACGAGGCGGGCCAGTTGTCTGGATCGAATCTTCTTAGACAAAAAATTTTCTTCGCTGTAACAGCTCATGCCGAGGGCAATCTGTAGTCATAAGGTCACGCTCAGTCACCAAGATCATAGGCCCGCCTACCAGACGCTTAGGGCGGGGTAACGGTTGACAAAGTGTGCTGGTGAAAGCCACATAAGGTAGATGGTCACGGTGCCAGTACCGGCCGACAAGGGGAGCCCTCCCCAGACGGCTGGCCAACCCCCAGATTCCGCTGCGACTGTGGATCGGGGCATGTACTCTGTGGCCGTCCGCGTGGACTGCCGGTATGCCCGCAGCGCCGCACGATCCCCGGGGGACATTGATAACGCATACCAGATCCGGCTTATCCCGTGTGGGTACCGGACCGATAGGAGTTAGCGCGGATGGCCAGGCACCTGAAGAACATCCCTAACCAATTCCGCAACAGCGTGGCGGGTGCGCTCGGTGCTCGGCAAGGCGCTATGTTCGCCGAGCTGCACCGTAACCTGGGGCTGCAAGTGCTGACCATGGAAGGCTTCATCAAGCTGGATCAGGCGCGCTACCTGCACGACTTGGTGGTAAATCACCCCGAAGTGCGCACCGTGCTGGAGATTGGCTTCAATGCCGGCCACTCCAGCTACGTTTTTCTCGATGCCCGACCGGACGTACAGGTTGTCTCGTTCGATCTCGGCGAGCATTCCTACGTAACCAGGGCCAAGGAATTCATCGACAAGAAGTTCCCCGGCCGCCACGAGCTGATACTTGGCGACTCGATGGTGACAGTGCCGCGCTACGCACGCGCGAACCCCGAAGCCGCCTTCGACCTGGCGTTCATCGACGGCGGCCACGACTACGAGGTCGCCATCGCTGACCTGCGCAACTGCCACCAGCTCCTGACCAACGACGGCCTTGTCGTCTTGGACGACATGAAGGAGTGGCAGACCTGGGGGATCGGTCCAGTGCGGGCCTGGCGCGAGGTGTGCGAGGAGGGCATCGTCGTTCCCGTCGAACTAGTCCAGGACGGGCAGGTCGTCGAGGCGATTACGAAGAAGCCCGGAACGGGCGCCTGGGCGCTCGGCCGGTACCGCCGCTAGCCCAGCCTCGATCCGCCTGCGCGAGCCGCCAGCACCGTCGAGTCCGGCGGGAGCGTCTGTCGAGTAGGCACCCGCGCACTGGCGATATTGGTTACGCCCTGCTCTGTGGCAAGATCGCCTGATGCTGCAACTCTTGGGTTTCATCATCGACTGCCCGGACCCGATGAAGCTGGCGGCCTTCTACTCCCAGCTGACAGGCCGCGCCGTCATGGAGGGCAGTGCCGACGAATCGGCCGGCATCACCTTCGGCGAGATCGACCTGGTCTTCCAGCGGGTGGCTGACTACCGCCCGCCGCGCTGGCCCGACAACGAACACCCAAAGCAGTATCACCTCGACTTCGAAGTGTCCGAAGTCGAGCCCGAACAGCGCCGCGTCGTCGAGCTTGGCGCGACACTGCAGAAGGACTTCATCGCACCCGACGGCTACGGCTGGCAGGTCTACACCGACCCGGCCGGGCATCCCTTCTGCCTGTGCCGCCACGAAGGCGTCAACTGGACCGACAAAGGAATGGCGTAGCCCTGAGTTGGGGCCGGGAAGGCAGACGTGTCCGTCATGCCTTCCCGGCCCCTTCGCGCAGGCAGCCTCCCGGCCGGCTGACTACTTAATGGCGCCCGTCGCCAGGATCTTCGGGCAGCCCATAAGCGCCTTGGCGCCGCCGGTGGTTTTGCCAAGGAAGTACGCCGGGAACTTGACCGGGTGCGCCGGGTTGTCGCTAAGCGGCACGAAGTAGAAGAACAGCGCGGTCATGTGGTAATGCGCGGCGGTCTCGCACGCGGCGGTGAAGTAACGCTCCTGCACGTATGCGTCGGTGTGGCCCCTGGCGCCCCAGTTCGACGGATGCAGGTACGCACCCTCGGTGGCACGAATGCTGATCTCGTCCAGCGACGTTTTCTCCAGCTTCGACTCCGGCAGCTTAGACAGCGCCTTCTCCCAGCCGACGGTTACCTCGCGCTGGGTGGCCTGGTACTTGAGGTTCAGCGCCGGGTACAGATCGACGCCGAATGCCTTGACGGGCGGCAGGTTCTTCGAGTTCTGCTCGAACTCGGTGTCCTGCGCGGCATAGGACACCGTGCAATGGCAGTCGGTGTGGGCCTTGGACAGCAGGCCGGACCACAAGGTGGTGTGCTTGAGACTAAACAGTTCGGAAGCGATAACGAACTGCTCCGTGCCCACCGTCTTCGCGGACTTGAAGTAGGGCTCGTATGCCTTCAGCAGGTTGCTGAACCACTTCGAGTAGTCCTTCGGGTTGATGTAGCCCTCCCAGCTCTTCTGCGCGCTGTTCCAGCCGGACGGACTCCCGACGCGGATGATCGGGCGCATCGCCACCTGCAAGCCAGCGGCGCGCGCTAGCTTCCCCAGCACCTCGATGTCTGCAGCCGACATCGTCCCAGCGTGCAGTTTGGCGTCGGGCTTGCACGCCGAGACGACGTTAGAGGTCTTGTTAGCCGTGCACATGTCCCACATGAGGCCCACGACCTGCACCTTGAGGGTCTTGTGCAGGTAGGGAAACAGGCGCTTGCCGTACTTCGTGACCTGCGCAGTGGTGTAGTCGTACTGCCCGTAAACGTCCACGCCAAGCAACGGCGCGGCGTGCTTGGCCGGCTTCGTCGTCGCATGGCGCGCAGGCGCGGCGGAAGCCGAGGCGAAGGGCAGTACGGAGCCGGTCAGGGTCATCGCCGCGGCGATGCCGACCGCAGCGACAGTCAGGCGCGTTCTCACTTCAGTCTCCAGAGCTGAGTAGTTGCATCGAATCCGGTCGCAGACCATGCCTTGGTGCGGGGCGTCATGGCGGAGTCAGCCTAAAGCCTGATCCAAGGTATGTCCGGTAATCGCGGAGGTCGTAGGGCAAAGCTAATCGAGTAGTTATAAATTCACGCACGGTTACCTAATCATTCAGGAGACGCATAGCGAGCCGCAAGTCGGCCCGCTTTTTTTGCGGGCCGGCCGCCGGTCAGTTCCCATAGACGGACCAGGTCGGCGCGTCCGAGTAGACAGGCGTGATTGTCTGCGACGCCGGGACGAATACCGGCACAGTCGACCTGGCCGCTATCGGGACCCGGGTCGCCCCGCGCCTGCCGCTCACCTCGGCCGTCGCGCCACGGTCGCCGGCCGTGATGTAGAACCAGGCGTCGAACGCCAGCGGGCCGGCCGGCGAGCCGGAGGCCGGTACATCCACCGGCACGCTGCCGACCGGGTTAAAACCGGTGCAGCCCCGGACGATGCTCGGGCTGCCAGAAAAGCAGCGGGTTGGGTCCGAGCCCGACCCGAGGAAGTCACAGTCCCGGAATGGGATGCTCTGACGGGGCGAGCCCACGCGCACGGCGCTGCGCACGCCGCTACCACCGTCGAGTGCGATGGGGCTGCCAAACCGGCAGTTGCTGACCGAGCCGGTGGCGCTCCCGGACCAGTCGAGATCGTAAGTAGTGCCGGTCGCGCGCTGGCCCCCGGTGGTGAAATAGCAGCCGTTGAAGTCGATGCCGGCGCCGGAACCGGACACGACTGCGTTGGAGCCGTAACTGAGCTGGAATTGGACGTTGGTAAAAGTCACGATTGTTGCGCCGCCGCTGACAGTCAGCCCGGTTTCGGCCTGCTGGCACGTGCCGTTCGCGAAGTGCACGTCATTCGGGAAGCCGTGGCTACCGTCCTCGATCAGGATGACCGACTGACCCGTCCGCGGGGGAAGGTGCGGATAACACCCGATGTCGAAATTGCTGATCAGACATCCGGCTACGCCGCCTTTAATATGCAATGAGCTCCCGGTCGACATGTGACTGATCGAGGTATTGACGTTCTCAGCCACGATGTCGTAGATGTCTTCGAAAAGCAGCACGTCAAGATCGGAGTCACTGCCTGTCGACTGCAGTTGGATATCGGTGAGAAACTGCTGGCCGTTCCAGCCCGCTGCCTTCGTGCTCCAGCAGTGGATCCCGCCAGCGTTGGCCACACCCTTGATGCCGCGCATCATCAG
>JASHTT010000553.1 GCA_030040415.1 Streptosporangiaceae bacterium
GTTCATTTAATAAGCTATTGTTCAGATCATCGTAATCTTGGGCGTGATCATGTCAAGAGGCAAATAAGCGCCGATCTGACCTAGACGGGAACCCTCAAAGCCCGGCCGCTCGGGCTTTGAGGGTCATGGATCGTCCGGCGATGGGTCCCCCGAGCCCACTCATCGCGCCTGCTGCGCTGACGACCGGGACGCCCGGCTCAGCCGCGGTCGTGGAGGGTCACCTGGTAGCCGTCGGGGTCAGCGAACGTGAAGGTGCGGCCGAAGGGCCCGTCGACGGGCGCTGAGACGATCGTGGTGCCAGCGGCGGTGAGGGCGTCGTGGATCGCCTGCGCGTCGGGGGCGTGCAGCCACAGCGCCATTCCCTGCCCGGACTGCGCGATCGCGTCCAGGTCGGTGCCCGCGACGACATCGCGGACGGCGAACGCGATCGGCTTGGTGTCGAACACGACGGCGTGCGGCGGCCCCGCGTCGGAGCGCTTCAGCCCCAGGTACCGCTGGTAGAAAGCGGCGGACCGCGCCAGGTCGCGCACCTGCAGTGAAACGAAGTCGGGTCCGGTGACGGCCATGATTCCTGCCTCCCCAGTAGAGGTCAGTTTACTTAGATGTCAGTTTACTGACATAGCCAAATATATGTCAGACTACTGACATGAGTCAAGGCGAGCCCGGAGTCGAGCTGGACACATCACTGGGGTACATGCTGAAGGCGGCCGCGAGCGCCCTCCACGCCGCCATGGAGGCCGTGCTGAGGCCGCTCGGCATGACGATCACCCACTACGCCTGCCTCGAGCTGCTCGCCCAGCGGCCGGGCCTGTCGAACTCCGAGCTCGCCCGCGGCGCCTTCGTCACCCGGCAGTCGATGAACGTGCTCCTGCAGGCCCTCGAACGCCAGGGACTCGTCGCCCGCCCAGCACAGGCACCCGTCGGCCGGGTCCTGCCGACCGAGCTGACCGCCCGCGGGCGCGGCCAGCTCAAGGTAGCCAGCGCCGCGGTTCGCCGCGTCGAGCAAGACATGCTCGCCAACCTGGACACCGGCGAGCAAGATCAGATGCGGCGCCTGCTCACCGCCTGCATCACCGCACTGACCGAACCGCCCGCGCCGGCGACGTGACTCCGCTGGAAAGGCCGCCGGTTTCCGAAGAGCTGCCGGTCAGGCTTACTGCGACCAGCCGGGCATCGGGAACCCGGCCATGAGGTCGCGCACCTCGCCGGCGATCCGGTCGAGCACGTCCTCGTCTTCCTTCGCCGCGGCTGCGATTGCCTCGTCCATCCAACTCGCTAGCTGCGGCATGTGCTCCTCGGTCAGTCCGCGCGTGGTGATCGCGGGAGTGCCGATCCGCAGGCCCGAGGGGTCGAATGGCTTGCGCTGGTCGAACGGCACCGTGTTGTAGTTGGTCTCGATGCCGGCCCGGTCCAGACCGCGCGCGGCGGGCTTGCCGCCGATGCCCTGCGGGGTCAGATCGATGAGGATCAGGTGATTGTCCGTGCCGCCGGACACCAGGCTGTAGCCGCGGGCAGTCAGGGCTTCGGCGAGGGCCTTGGCGTTGGCCACGATCTGCCGCGCATACGTGCGGAACGACGGTTGCGCCGCCTCGTGCAGGGCAACAGCGATGCCCGCCGTCGTGTGGTTGTGCGGTCCGCCCTGCAGGCCGGGAAACACGGCCTTGTCGATCGCGGATGCGCGTTCCTCCGTCGACATGATCATCGCGCCGCGAGGGCCGCGGAGTGTCTTGTGCGTCGTGGTCGTGATCACCTCGGCGAACCCGACCGGCGATGGGTGCGCGCCACCCGCGATAAGACCAGCTATGTGGGCGATGTCGGCGACCAGTACCGCGCCGGTTTCCCTGGCAATCTCCGCGAAAGCCGGGAAGTCGATCGTCCGCGGTATCGCTGTGCCGCCGCAGAAGATCACCTTCGGCCGCTCGCGCAGCGCCAGGTCACGCACCTCGTCCATGTCCACCGTGCCGGTGTCGGCCCGCACGCCGTACTGCACGGAGTGGAACCACTTGCCGGTTATGGACACTCCCCAGCCGTGCGTCAGGTGACCCCCCATCGGCAGCGCCATGCCCATGACCGTCTCGCCAGGCTGCAGGAACGCCAGGAAGACGGCCAGGTTGGCGGGCGACCCCGAGTACGGCTGCACGTTGGCGTGATCGACGCCGAACAGCCGTTCCGCCCGCTGCACCGTCAGCCGCTCGAGTGGGTCGATCAGCTGCTGGCCCTCGTAGTACCGGCGGCCCGCGTAGCCCTCCGAGTACTTGTTGGTGAGAACCGACCCGGTGGCCTCAAGGACGGCCGCGGAGACGTAATTCTCCGACGGGATGAGCCTGGCCTTGTCGTGCTGCCGCCGCGCCTCGGCCTGGATCAGCTCGGCCACCTCTGGATCGGTGCCCGCGACGTGCGGAATGGGCGGCTGGTGCATGGCTGGCTCCTTACCTCGGGGAACGCTGCGGGCCTGCCTCCATGATGCCCAACGCGCCGCTTGCCCGCGCTGCGGAGGCCGCGCCGGAAGCGGACTTTTTGACCGGGAACGCGCCGATCAGCCCGGGCGGCCGACCGCACGCCACTGTGCAAGGGGTTGCCCAACCCCTGTGACTGCTGCCTGCGGGGCGAGTTGCCCCGGCTGCCACGTTCCCCTAATTAGTGCCTCAGCCCGCGACTGCGTCCAGCAACTTGCGACGCTGCTGGTCGCCGAGGCCGCCGACGCGGCGGTTGTCGTCGATGCCGGCCTCTTCCATCACGGCGGCCGCCTTGGCCGGGCCATAGCCAGGCAGCGCCCTGATGACCTGAGACACCTTGGTCTTCTTGGTGATGTCGTCGGTCTTGGAGAGCACCTGCGCGATGCTCGTCTTGCCGGACTTCACCGAGGCCAGCAGTTCGCTGCGCTTCTTGCGAGCGGCCTGCGCTTTGGCGAGCGCCTCGGCGCGCTGCTCAGGGGTAAGTGTCGGGAGAGCCATGTCACTCCTTCGGTCGAGTCGATCAACTGTCCCACATACCCAGTACAAGCCGTCGTAGCTGCAGGCGTGTCGAGTTCGGCTGCCTTCTATTAGTGCGCTAACTGGGCAAACTGGCGCGACCCGGGATGCTGGGCTTCCTCTCGGCGGCTCTACCTGGCGCTTTTCGCGCGCAACTGTTGCTGGTCAGCAAGTAACCTGCCTAGGCGGCCGGGCCGGCTGCCTCGCACCCTCGGAGCTTGCATGCGCATCGGGCAGATCGCCATCGACCTCGCCCCGCTGCGCGAGAACCGCGACTTTCGGCGGCTGTTCGCTGGCCGGTTCGTGTCCAACGCCGGCAGCATGGTGGCCACGACCGCGGCCAACTGGCAGGTCTACAGCCTGACCCGGAGTTCTCTCGACGTTGGCCTGCTCGCGCTCGCCTCCGCCGTCGGCATGATGGTCGGGCTGATGGGCGG